>JAKJGD010000087.1 GCA_022704585.1 Spirochaetota bacterium
GGCAGGGTCTCTGTCTGCGGCTCGATCCCGGAGGGTGCGGACAGCATAATAATATTCAAAGACCGCAAAACGGTCATGGAAGCGATCAACCTCCCCCCCAACGAGCTGATACTGTTCCTGATCAAGGGGAAGATGCGCCTTGAGGGGAGCATGGTGTACGCAAACCTTTTTAATTATTATGTATCAATACTCCTGTACAAAAAGCATAAGAGGATGGGGGAGAAGATTAAGAAAGAGCGGGAAAAGCAAAAGCTCGAGGACTCCCGCGCGGGAGCCACAACGCCGGCCCCGGCGGAAAAGAAGGTCAGGGAGGGCATGCTCCGCGCCCCGTCTGTTGATCCGGGCGTTAAGCACCTGACGGATCCGTTCCTCGCCGGGTACTCGATTGCGGACTTTCCCCGGCTCAAGCGTTTTCTTGACGATCATTTCATGACAAAGCCGGAGATATGCCCCGAGCGTGCACAGCTCATGACCCGCTGGTTCCGGGAAAACGGCTTTGAAACGCAGAAGGACGGATCCGAGTGGGTGCCCGAGCTGCGGCAGGCCGGTGCATACCGGTACATGATGGAGAACCGCAAGCCGATCATCCGCAAAAACGACCTTGTCGCCGGAACCTCCACCACGAAGGACATCGGCGTTATCATCTACCCGGAGGCGCACGGCGGCATGATCTGGAGCGAGCTGAACAACGTGCAGGACCGGGAGCTTAACCCGTATAACATCTCCGAGGAGACGAAGCGGATCCTGCATTTTGACGTGTTCCCCTACTGGACGCAGCGCAACTTCCGCGAGTGGGTCCGCCGCGAGTACGGCAACCCGCTCTGCCAGCGCATCGACGAGCGCTTCGCCGTCTACTTCCTCTGGAAGAGCGTGGCCCTCTCGCACACCATAGCGGACTTCCCGAAGCTGCTCCGGATCGGGATAAAGGGCTGCATGGATGAAATACGCGGCGAGCTCTCTGAAACGAACGGTTCTTCCGGCGGCAAGCGCGACCTGCTCGAAGCGATGATCCTCTGCCTTGAGGGTGTGGCCGCGTACGCGAAGAACCTGTCGAAGCAGGCCGCTGCCGAAGCGGAGGCCGAGAAGGACCCGGTGCGGAAGGAAGAGCTCGCGCGCCTCGCTGCCATCTGCTCGAAGGTGCCGGAAGGCCCGTGCGACACGCTTGATGAAGCTGTGAACGCCGCGTGGATCGGGTGGGTGGGCCTGCACATGGAGAACACCAATGCCGGCCTCTCGCTCGGCAGGATGGACCAGTGGTTCCAGCCGTATTTCGAGCGCGACATGAAGAAGCTCGACACTGTTGAAAAACGCGCGGCGTATATAAAGAAAGCGATCGAGCTGGTGGGCTGCTTCTACATGCGCTGCACCGACCATCTCCCGCTGGTACCTGACATCGGCAACTACCTCT
Organism: Spirochaetota bacterium; assembly: GCA_022704585.1. Next base: position 1,409 of record JAKJGD010000087.1, read on the forward strand.
TCGGCGGCAGCTCGTCTGACCAGGCCATCACCCTGGGCGGCGTCACTCCGGACGGCGAGGACGCGGTATGCGACATGACCTATATCTTTTTAAAGGTGACCGAGATGCTTTCCATCCGGGACCCCAACGTGAATGCGCGGTATCACAAAGGAATTAACAGCGAGACTTACCTGAAACGGCTCTGCGAGGTAAACCTGATTACCACGGCCACGCCCTCCCTGCACAGCGACACCGCGGTCATGGCCTCCCTCGGGGAATTCAACTACGACCAGCGCGACCTGCGCAACTGGTCTGCCACCGGGTGCGTGGAGCCCACCCTCTCGGGCAAGCACATCGGCCATACCAACTGCATGATGATGAACATGGTGGCAGCGCTCGAGATGGCCCTGAATGACGGGAGGCACCCCCTCATGAACTGGAAGGTGGGACCTGCTACCGGGGTGATCGAGTCCGGCGCCTTCCCCGATTTCGAGGGCTTTTACAGGGCATTTACCACGCAGTTCCAGTTCCTGATCGACAACTCGGTCGAGGAGAACAACATGCTGGGCAAGGCGCACGGCTACCTCCGGCCCACGCCGCTCCTGTCAGCGCTTATCGAGGGGCCGATAACGAAGGGCCTCGACGTGACGAAGGGCGGGGCCACGTACAACAGCTCCGGCTCGGCCTGCATCGGCCTGGCGGACATCACCGATTCGCTCATGGCGGTCAAGAAGCTTGTGTACGACGAGAAGCGGGTCTCCTTTCCCGAGTTCAAGCGCGCCATCGACGCGGACTACAGCGGTTTCCCGGAAATCCACGCCATGGTGATGAACCGGGTCCCGCGCTTCGGATCGGGCAGCGACGAGGCCCTGGCGATGGCGCAGCGCGTGGCAGCGTTCGCGCACGACGCGTACTACGCCCATGAGAACTACCGCGGAGGCCGTTACACGGCCGGGTTCTGGTCCATGTCGAACCACGTCATTTTCGGCAACATGACCGGGGCGCTGCCTTCGGGGCGGCTCGCGGGCAAGGCTTTCACGCCCGGGCTCACGCCCGAGCCGAACGCTTCGAAAAACCTTCTCGACAACATACGGGACGTGGCGCGTCTCGACCCGAAAACCATGAACAACAATATCGCCTTTAACGTGAAAGTGGTCCCGGCTTCGAGCGACACCCATGAGGCCATGGTGAACAACATGTACTCGTACGTGAAGACGTACTTCGACCTGGGCGGCATGCAGATGCAGATGAACGTGGTCTCCTCCGCCGTGCTGCGCGACGCGATGGCGCACCCTGAAAATTACCGCAACCTGATCGTGCGGATCTCGGGTTACAATGCCTATTTCGTCACGCTTAACCGCGAGATGCAGATCGAGCTGATCGAGCGGGCGGAGTACGGGGTGTAAAGGCAGTGAATAGTGAATAGTGAACAGTGAATAGTTGGACTTATAAATGCCCAAATATAATGTATAACCGATTTGCATCATTGAATAAAGCGATTGTCATTCCCGCGAAGGCGGGAATGACGGGCTGGCTTTTTCTAAGGTCACAGGTTGTGGCCTTAGAAAAAGGCATGTGGATGATATTAGAATGAAAGAGAATGTTCAAAAGTTAAGTGAAAAAGAAATATTAAAAAATATCCAATTAATAATTTAGTGTCTGGATGGTTTTTCAGAATTGATGAGATCAGCAATGGTGGTTACAAAGTGAGTGACAAGGATGTTTGGGGAAGAGAAATATCTCGAACAGGGGGAGAATCAGATAAACTTCATGTTCTGGGGATGCCCGACAGATTTCTTTAGAAATAAAATAATATAAGTTTACTAAACCAGGCCACAACAAGCCGCCGCGCAGGACGCGCGGCGTCGCGAAGTGGACATGGATGGACATCTGCAGCGAAAAGTTAAAACATGTTACTAGTGATAGGCCAAGCCGGCCGCCGGCGTCAGAGGCGGCGGGAGATGGGGGTTGATGGGGGAAGAGGGCAGCGCCCTCGTCCCCCTCATGCCTGACCGGCTCCCGGTCGTTAACCCTGCACCGGTCGGTGAACAAACACAAGGTGGCCATCAAGGAAGCAAATAATTTGAATATGAATGAATTACGAAGTAATCCCTTGATTTTCGAAATCAAAGGCAACTCCCTCGACGACGGCCCGGGCATACGCACCGTGGTCTTCTTCAAGGGGTGCCCGCTCTCCTGCGTGTGGTGCCACAACCCGGAGAGCAAGCGCCGCGAGCGTGAGATATCCTTTGACGGGAGCAAGTGCGTGGCGTGCGACGCGTGCCGGCGCGCCTGCACCGAGGGCGCGCTTGATCGGAAAAACAAATATTACGTGGACCGGGAGAAGTGCACCCTGTGCGGCATATGCGTGGAAACATGTCCGTCAGGCGCGCTGTCCCTTGTCGGCAAGGCAATGACCGTTGATGAGATCGTCCGCGTCGTCGAGAAGGACGTCCCGTTCTTCAACAACTCGGGAGGCGGCGTCACCCTCTCCGGCGGCGAGCCTGCGCTCTTCATGGATTTCACCGCGCGTCTTGCGGCCGCGTTGCGGGAGCGGGGCATCCGCGTCCTCCTCGAAACCTGCGGTTTTTTCAATTACGGCGCCTTCCTCGAGCGCCTCTACCCGCACCTCGATCGCGTGTACATGGACATCAAGATCATCGACCCGGACCGGCACCGCGCCCTCTGCGGCCAATCAAACGACGTGATACTGGAAAACTTCCGGAAGCTGAACCGGCTGTTCCGCGATGGCGGCATCGAGGTGCTGCCGCGCGTCCCCCTGATCCCGGGCCTTACAGCCACGGAGGAGAACCTGTCCGCTATCGCGGCGTTTCTACGGGAGGAGGGCGCGCAGCGGATCGGTTTGCTCCGGAACAACCCGCTCTGGCTCGAGAAGAGCGGCATGCTCGGCCGGGAGGCGGGGGCGGATGCCGCGGCACTGCGCGGCTGGATTGACCGGGAAAAAATGGAGGGTATACTGAAGCTGTTTGGCGGCTTTACGATAGTATGACGCCGGGACCGCCGGTACAGGGAGAGGAATGCATGAAAACGATCGTATCTGATTTCACGAGCAAGGGCGTGCGCTGCGCCGGAACGCTGTACCTGCCGGACGGTAAGGGCCGTCCGCCCGTTGTGATCATGGCGCACGGCCTCGGGGCGGAGCGCGCGTTCCGCCTGCCGGCCTTTGCCGCTCGCTTCGCTGCCGCGGGGATTGCGGCGTACGTGTTCGACTACCGGAACTTCGGCGACAGCGACGGAGAACCGCGGAACCTGATCAGTCCCCGGCGGCACATAGCCGACTGGCTCGCCGCGATCGCGCACGTTCGCACGCTGGAGGCAGTCGACGTCTCGCGCGTGGCTCTGTGGGGCTCCTCCTTCTCCGGCGGCCACGTGGTGGTTGCGGCCGCTAAATCTAAAGGCATTGCCTGCATCGTGTCGCAGGTGCCTTTTGTTAACGGCCTCTCCCTTTTCCGCTTATTCAGCTTTTCATTTTTAATGAGCGCCACGATTAACGGCATCCGCGACCTCCTGCGCATCCTGACGTTCCGCAAGCCCCATCTCGTTCCCATCGTGGGCAGGCCGGACACATTCGCGCTCATGAACACGCCGGATTCCTGGGACGGCTATACCGGGCTCATTCCGAAAGATAGTAAATGGAAAAACGAATGCCCGGTACGGATATGCCTAGAGATCATCAGCTACCGGCCCATTGCATACGCGGGAGGGGTAAAGTGCCCTGCGCTGTTTGTGATCGCGGAGCAAGACTCCCTTGTCGACTGGAGGGACGTATTGAAGACGGCGGACAGGATACAAGCATCGGAGAAGATGGTCCTCGCGAGCGGACACTTCGAGCCGTATACCGGAGAGCTCTTCGAAAAGGTTTCGGCGAGGGAGACGGGGTTTTTACGCAAAGTCCTGTCCGTGGATGGTTGATCTTTTCCCTTTTTCCGGCGGTAATCTTTTTATGGCGCCGGGGCAGAAGTTGTTGCGAAAAAACGGAAACCCTCCCATGTATGGATACTCGCGTGATCATGAGGCATGAGGTGGCCCGGATGAAAAGGCTTTTCCCATATTTTCTATGCGTACTTGCTGCTGTCGCGTGCGGGGCATACGCCGCGGACCATTCCATCGATACCCTGAAGCTGACCGGGGCCGACCTCCCGGCCGGGTACGAGATCGGGAGCCGGATCAACACGATTTCCATCCAGCCGGTGACGTTCTATAACACGCCTGACCAATTGGGCACCCTGCCGAAACCGTCAAAGAAATCCTTCCAGGAGCTCCGGCTCAACGGCGATACGCGCGGTACCCTGCTGATGCTGCAGTACGGGTCTGCCGCGGACGCTGAAAGGGTCGGGCTCTTTCTCACGGGTTTCCTCTGGGGCGGCACGGGCGGACCGACCGCGACGCATCCCGAGGAGCTGTATGCAGCCGGTAACCTCATTTTCATTTTCTGCTTCGGGTTTCAAAGCGAAGAGTCGCGCCTGGTGAGGGGCTTTCTCGTGGAGAAGAAAGGCCTCGCGCTTGAGTCGGGCGATGACCCGTTCAAGAAGGTCATGAGACGGGCCCGGCGCTATAACAGCAGGACCGATGTGCAGAAGGGGATCAGGTATCTCAAAAAGGAATATGGCACGATCAGGGACCGCAGCGCCGGCCAGCTGCTCCTTGCCGAGTTTTATTATATGGCCCGCGACTGGGCCGGCGCAGGGCGGCATTACCTGCTGGCGCTCGAGCTGCACGGGGGGAAGGACCCGCTTCCCGACCCCGGCTCTCTGTGGGCGTGCCATCGCGGCCTGGGCGTCTCCCTCGCGATGACCGGCCGGGTGAAGGAATCGATCGCGCCCCTGGCCGCGTCCCTTGACCTGGGCCGGAAAAACAGGCAAAACACGCAGGTAGCGAGCTCCGCCTATGACCTTTCCTGCTCCCACGCTGTTCTGAAAGAATTTGACAGAGCCTACCCCCTCCTTGCAGAGGCGATACGGCTAGACGTGAAATACAAGGTAATGGCGCGCGGCGACGATTGCTTCAGGGACGCGCTCGCTGAAAAGAGGTTCTCCGATCTTTTGAAATAGGCCGGACGTTATTTCACCTTGATGCAGAGCGCTGTCAGGTCGTCCTTGAATTGCGTCTTCCCGTGAAATGCATTAAAATCTTTCATGATATGGTCAAGAACGTCCTGCGCCGGACCATCAGGCGCGTTTTTCATCGACTCAACGATGCGCGCCTCATCATAGGTGTTTCCCTGCCCGTCATCCGCCTCGATCAGGCAGTCAGTGAACATGAAGAGACAGTCGTCACGGCCCAGCTTGAGGGATACCGATGGAAAGGGCTGGTTCACGCCTTCCACGCCGAGGACCAGGCTCCGGTAGCCGTCGCCCATCTTGTCCAGTATCCTGCCGACCCTGCCCGATGACCCGGATTTGAACACGATGTCCGGGTGGGCGCAGTTGACGTATTCCGCGTAGTCTCCCGTGAAACGGAGGAGGATGCCGGTGACGTAATTGTCGATCCGGCCTATCTCGGCGATCAGCTCCGTGTTGACGTGCTCCATTATGACCGACAGCTTTTCGTTGCGGTAGAGATTGAAGTTCCTGGTTATGATCGATTTCGCCAGCAGGGTAAGGAGGCCGGATGACACGCCGTGGCCCGAAACATCAAACAGGCCGACGCCCCGGAGCTCGCCGTTGTCATCGTAAAAATCGAAGAAATCCCCCGAGACCTCCGACCAGGGCCGGTACAGCGTGGCTATTTCGTACCGCGCGTACCCCGGCTTGTTTTGCAATATGAACGTGGTCTGAAGGCTTGCCGCGAGCGACAGGTCCTTCCTCCGGATGATCTCGTTCTCCTCCATCTCGCGGTTGACCCGGGTAAGGTTCTCGTTCATCGCCTCAAGCTCGTTCATGGCCGCTTCCAGCTCTTCCGTGCGCTCTGCCACTTTCTTTTCGAGATTGAGGTTCATGTCCATGAGCTGGTCCTGCGCCGTGCGGAGGC
>JAKJGD010000088.1 GCA_022704585.1 Spirochaetota bacterium
AAAGAGTTTACCCGGGATAGCGCGCCGTTTGCCGGCATTGCTGAATATATGATGATGCGCTCCGGGCTCGACTCGATCATTGTCTCGTTCGCGGATGAGATCACCGGTGATGACCTGGGTACATCCCTGCACTACAGGAACTGGAAGGGGGAGGAGCAAAACCGCAACGTCGGCGGCCTTATCATGCATGTCTTCAATCACCAGACCCATCACCGGGGAATGGTCTCCCTGTACCTGGACCTGCTCGGGATAGAAAACGATTTCAGCAACCTGGCGGCGCTGGTATGAATATAATAGGCAAGACAACCATCAATCCCTTCTTCTTTTACACCGGCAAGATCGCCGGGTACGCGACCTGGATATTGCTCGTCCTGTCCCTTTTAAACGTAATCAACATATCCATGTATTCCTGCCCGTTTCCGAGGTATGGAGCGTACGCGGCTTTCGTTGCGGGGATTGCGTTTGTTGTCCTGAGCTCGATCAACCTGGGTAAGTCAACCCGGCTGGGGCTGCCGGGCGAGGACACGGTCCTTAAAACAGGCGGTATTTACAAGTTCAGCAGGAACCCGATGTACGTCGGCTTCAATTGTTTCACCCTATCCTCCATGCTCTACACCTCGAACCCGTTTGTGGACATCGCCGGCATATACAGCATCGTGATTTATCATTTCATCATACGCGGCGAGGAGAAGTTCCTGCTGGAGCGGTTCGGGGCGGCCTATATTGAATACAAAAGCAGGGTGCGGAGATACCTGTAAGCAGGGAAGGATCATACAATAACCTCTGAAGCGGCGGGAAGCGTATCGCAATCGCTCTACAGATGTAAATCGATGAACTAATATGCACCGGCTGATAAACAACAGCCTGTCTTGCTTCAAGAAATGAGAATAATTCCGGAAGAGCGCGGACGGGTGAAACGGCCGTCCGCTCCTCCCCGCCTTTCGCTGTCTACGAGGCCTTCCGCACGGCTGCGCCGCGCCTGACCTCATCCCGCGCGCTTCTGAAGTTCTCGCCAACCTGCTTCCAGTTGACCACGCTCCAGAACGCTTTGATGTAGTCGGGCCGCCGGTTCTGGTAATTCAGGTAATAGGCGTGCTCCCACACGTCCAGGCCCAGGACCGGAATGAGGCCCTCCATCAGGGGGCTGTCCTGGTTCGCGGTCGAGTGGACGACCAGCTCGCCGCGGGGATTCATCGATAGCCAGGCCCACCCTGACCCGAACCGGTTCGTTGCCGCTTTCGAAAATTCGGCCTTGAAATTTTCCACGGAGCCGAAGGCCTTGATCAGCGCCTCCCATACTTCGCCGCCGGGATTTTCACCTTCGCCGCGGCCGAGCACTTTCCAGAAGAGGGAGTGGTTGTGGTGCCCGCCCCCGTGGTTCCGTACCGCGTCCCTGATGTCTTCAGGCAGGCGCGAAAGGTCCGAGAGCAGTCTTTCCAGCGTCTCATCGTACAGGTGGGGGTACTTTTCCAGCGCGGTGTTCAGCCTCTCCACGTACGTGCCGTGGTGCCTCTGGTGGTGGATTTCCATGGTTCGCGCGTCTATATATGGCTCAAGAGCATCGTATGCATAGGGTAGATCCGGTAACGTAAAGCGTTTCATGTTATTCCTCCATAAAATTAAGAATGATCTAAATTACTAAAAAATACACAAACACGCGGCCGGAGTCAAATAATAATAACCAAAAATTTTTTTAAACGCCCATGCCGCCTGCCCGCAATTAAAAAACAATTCCTGATGAACTACCGGGAATAGTTTTTTTATTGACATCCGGCTTTATTTCCACCAGCATAATCGCCTTTATCGCGCCCGCGCTCCGGCGGCCGCGAGGGGACGCATCCTCCCTCTAATCCTGGCAGGTGGCCTATGAACATCATTGAAATGACAAACATCAGGAAAGATTACCCGCTCGGCGAGACGGTCGTCCATGCCCTGCGCGGGGTCGATCTCTACGTGAAAGAGGGCGAGTTTGTCTCGATCGTCGGCCCGTCCGGCAGCGGGAAAACCACCCTGCTGAACATCATCGGCTGCATCGACACGCCGACCGGGGGGAGCGTCAGGATCGCCGAAGAGGACATCACGTCCCTTGACGACAAGGGGCTTACCAACATACGGCTCTTCAAGGTGGGCTTTATCTTCCAGACCTTCAACCTCATACCGGTGCTGAATCTTCTCGAGAACGTGGAGTTTCCCCTTTTGCTGATGAAGGACAAAAAATGGTCAAAAGAGGACATCCGCGCGCGGGCCGAGCGGTGCATCGAGGACGTGGGCCTGCAGGATTTCATGGACCACCGCCCGGCCGAGCTCTCCGGCGGACAGCGCCAGCGCGTCGCCATAGCGCGCGCCCTGGTCACGAACCCGCAGATCGTGCTGGCGGACGAGCCCACGGCCAACCTCGACTCTGAAACCGGTGCCACTATCCTGAGGCTGATGAAGCGCCTCAACGAAACCGAGAACGTCACGTTCGTTTTTTCCACGCACGATCCGGACGTGCTGCAGTACGCGAGCGGTGTCATCAAGATCAGGGACGGCCTGATCGTGGAAAAAGCGGGGTCGGCGCCGGGCAGGCGGCGCGCGGGACGGCAGGAGGACTGGGCGAAAGGAAAAGTCGGCAAGGGCGGCCGCCGGCCTAAAGGGAGACGCTAGATGGGCCTCATTTCCAAAATCGCGTGGCGCAACATACAGCGGCACCGGGGCAAAAGCTTCGTGATCGGGATCATCCTTTTCCTGGGCGCGCTTATCATGACGATCGGCAACGGGGTCATCTCCGGCATGGACAAGGGCCTCAGGGAAAACATAATGAACCGGTTCACCGGCCAGATCGTCGTCATTTCAAAAAACCAGCTGGTTGACAACGTGATATTCACCCCCATGGGAAAGGACGTCGAGGTCATCGGCGGATACGAGATAGTCAAGAAGGTGCTCGAGGGCCGGGACTATATCGCGCAGTTCATGCCCGCGGCCAAGGGGCTTACGCTGGTCCTGAACGAGAAAGGCGACGCGGGGTATGCCCTGGCGCTCGGGGTCAAGTTCGAGGACTACCAGAAGATGTTCATGAACAACGTGCAGCTTGTGGAGGGCGGGTTTCTGAAAAACGACGAGCGCGGCGTCCTCGTTTCAACGGGGAACAGGACGCGCATATACGACCAGCAGGGTTTCTGGCTGGTGCCCCGGGGCGCCGGGGTGAACGAGAAGAACCTGCCCCCGGAGAGCCTGAAGTACCGGGACAGGCTGGACGTGCGGGAGAACATCGTGCTGATGGGCGGAAGCATGGAAAACACCTCCCGCGACCTCCTTGTTGAAGTAAAAGGCATTATCAGGTATGCGTACCTCGATGAATACTGGAAGCATTTCAACATCATGGACATAGAATCGTTCCGCGAGGCGTTCCAGTACGTTACCGCGGAAGACGCCCAGGTCGTGGTTCCCGCCGAAAAGAAGAAGATCCTTGAAACCGAAAACCTGGACGACCTGTTCGGCGACACGGTGGTGCAGAAGGCCGAGCCCGCCGGCAGGCGCTACGACATCACCGGACTCATCGGCAGGAAGATCGTGCAGAAGAAGCTCGATGTGGATGCCGGCTCGTACAACATGGTCTTCATAAAGCTGAAGAACGTCAACCGCATCAATGAGGCACTCGAGGACCTGAACGCCGGGCTGAAGGCGGCCGGCGCGGAGGCGCGCGCCGTGTCGTGGAAGGACGCGGTGGGGCAGGTCGCGGACACCGCCATGCTCATGCGGAGCGTCACGACCGGCTTCGTGGTCCTCATATTTTTCGTGGCCATTATCATCATCATGAACACGCTCAGCATGGCGGCGCTCGAGCGGGTCAGCGAGATCGGCATGATGCGGGCGGTGGGCGCGCACAAGTCGTTCATCGCGAAGATGTTCTTTACCGAGACCGCGATCATTTCCTCCGTGTTCGGCGGCGCCGGCATCCTGGCCGGCATCGCGGTCGTGTTTCTGCTGGGCCTCCTGAACATAACCACCGATAACCAGGTCCTGGTGCTGCTGTTCGGCGGCAACGTGTTCAGGCCGTTTCTCGGTTTTGGCGACATTATCGTCTGCGTTCTCCTGCTTTCGGTCGTGACCGTTATGGCGACCCTGTATCCGTTAAAAGTGGCGCGGGGGATCACTCCCCTCGACGCGATCATGAGGGATTGACATGAAGCTCCTGCTATCACTCGGTCTGAGGAACCTGCTGCGCCAGAAGAGGAGAAGCGTTTTCCTGGGCGTTGCCATCGCGTTCGGCATGATGATCCTGGTCATGACCAGCTCCTTCTCGCATGGCATCACCGACAATATCCTGAACCGGATGGTCGTGTACATGACCGGCCACATGAGCGTCACGATAATGGAAAACAGCAGCCAGAACAGGCCCATCATCCGGGACAAGGACAGGATCATCCGGATCATCAGGAATAACGTCAATGACATCAAGGAGATCGACGAGTCCATCGGCCGTTTTGCCCGCCTGATCGGGAATGCGCGGGGCGATAATACCATTGTCGTGGGGGTCGAGGTAAACAGGGAATTCGAAGAGTATCTCAACCAGAGCCTTATCAGCGGCAGCTTGAAGGACTTCACCTCGGGCACGCTGGAAAACCCGGTGATCATATATTCGGACAAGGCGAAGGTGCTGGGCGTGAAGCCGCGTGACACGATCAACATGCGGACCAACACCATCACCGGGCAGTCGCAGGCGGCCCGCCTGACCGTGGCGGCGGTGCTGCGCTCCAGCAACATGTTCGAGGGAATGGCGGTGTACCTTCCCCTGAAGACCCTGAAGGCCATGATCGGGCTGAAGCCCCACGAGACGGGCGAGCTCCATGTCATCTTCAATAAAACAAACAACGAACGGGCTGCGAAGCGCGAGGCTGACAGGCTGTATGCGAAGCTGAAGCCCGGCATCGCCGCGATAGGCGGGGAGGCTTCCCGCGGAAAGACGGCCGCGGCGGTAACGGTCCTGGGGTTTGCAGGCGATGCGGACGCACGCGCCCTGATGAACAGGCACCTTACGATAACGGCGGGAGCCGTGCCGGAAGAAGCGTCCGATGACGGCGCCCTGCTGGGGCGGAAGCTGGCGGCCGGCCTTGGTCTCAGGCCGGGGGACCCGTTCACCGTTTCATATGACAACAGGTTCGGAGGCGGGCGGACCGAGAATACGTATAACGTCAGCGGGGTCCTGGTCTCCGACGTGCTTCCCGAAGAGGGGATCATTCTCCTCAATGAGAAGACGTTTTATAAAACATATCTGGAAAACCTTCCGAAGAGCGCGGGCGGGTACCGGCCGGACAGGAAGTCGCCGGTTTATTCCCTCTTCTCGCCCGAATGGAAGCTGCTGCCGCGGACCAAAACGAACGATGAGCTGGAAACAAAGCTTGCGGAGATGACCCGGACGAGGTGGCGCGGGCCGTGGCTTGACGTGCGCACCATGTACGAAAGCGCGGACTTCATCATCACGTTCGAGTTTGCGCTGTTCGTCGTGTCCCTGGTGGCGGTCATGATACTCTTTTTCATAATACTGATCGGCGTGCTCAACACCCTGCGGATGACCATACGCGAGAGGACGCGGGAGATAGGGACCGTCAGGGCCATCGGCATGCAGAAGTCGGACGTCAAGTACCTGTTCATAATAGAAACGGTGCTCCTGACGGCGATCGCCTGCCTGGCGGGGATCGTCATGGCCTTCATGATGATGGGAGTGCTGAGCCTCTTCCATATTCAATCCGACAGCATCCTGTCAATCCTGCTGGTGGACCGGCACCTCTATTTTCTCCCGTCGGCGGCCGCGATTTCCTTTTATTTTTTCCTGATCCTGGTCATGGCGGCGGCCACGTCCTATTTTCCCGCGCGGCGGGCGTCCGAGCTCCCGGCGGTGGAAGCGCTGAGGCATTTTGAGTAGTAAAAGACAGTTAATAGTGAATAGTGATTAGTGAATAGTTGCGGATAATTTTCCATCCGCTCTACCTGAGCGGATGGAAAATTGCTTGAGAATAAACGATTAACATCATAATAAAATATTTTCCGCTCTGGAAGAGCGGAAAATATTTACAATAACTATTCACTATTCGTTATTAACTATGCACTACTATATGAAAGGTATATGGGTATATGATAATGAGATTATTCCGTTCCGCTTTAATTGCGATATTGCTTTTCGCCGCCTTGACGGCCCGGGCGGCGCCCCGTGCCGGCGATATCATCAGGAAGATCGACTTCATGATGGAGCAGATCGGCGACATTTCCGTCAAGGCGTCGATGGTGCAGAACAAGGTGCGCCAGGGGGTCAAGTCCTACGAGTCGCTCTATTTCAGGCGCGACAAGACCGACGAGTTCCTTATCGTGATACTGGCCCCGGACACGGAGAAGGGCAACGGGTACCTGCGCGTGGGCGAGAACTTCTGGATGTACCGGCAGAACACCCGCACCTTCCAGCACATCAGCCGTGACGAGAGCATCATGGGCACCGACGCCAAGGGCGGTGATTTCGAGAAGAGGAAGCTGGTGGAGCTGTACAGACCGCAGACCGAGGAGGGCGGCGTCACCGAGGAAATGCTGGGGAAAAAGGCCGTGTACAGGTTCACCATCATCGCGAAGGTCAACGATGTCACGTATCCCAAGCAGGTATACTGGGTCCAGCGGGACAATTTCCTCCCGCTCAAGATCGAGTCCTACTCCCTCTCGGGCACGCTGATGCAGACCGCGTATTATCCGAAGTGGACCGTGGTGGACGGCAAGTACATCCCGATCCAGATGATTTTCATAGACGAGTTCGAGAAGGGGAACAAGACCATCGTGGAGCTCTCGGGCATTTCGACCGAGAAGCTCGACCCCAAGATATTCACCAAGGCGTACCTCGAGAACCTGAGCAGGTAGGATGCCGATGAATTCGATGCTTCCGCGCGCCGGGATCGCGGCGCTGGCCCTGATGATAGCGGCGGCGGGCGCGGCCGTGGCGCCGCACCCGGACGGCGGCGCTCACCTCGCGGAAAACATGCCCGGGGCCGCGGATGCCGCGAAGCAGGCCGGCGGCCAGCCGGGAGGTTCCTCCGGCGGGAATACCCCGGAGGAGGAGCTCTTCGGCGACGAGGAGACCGTTTCGCCGGAAGGCAAATTGAAGGACGATTCCATTTCCCAGGAGATGGAGAAGCCCTCCCTGACGTTCGGCGGGTTCCTCAATTCCCGGACCAGCGGCAGCTACAAGAGGGGGAGCCTTCTCCGGAGGCTCGGGATCCTCGATGGCAGCGATTTCCAGTCCTACTTCCAGGGCAATTTCGGTCTTGACGCGCGGCTTCCCAGGGGGATCCGCGGGTACTTCAACCTCTCCGCGGACTATTATCCCGCCGGCATGTCGCAGCCGCGCACCTT
>JAKJGD010000089.1 GCA_022704585.1 Spirochaetota bacterium
CGACCCGGACGACCGGCAGTCCATCGAAATCACCGTATCCACCGCCCTCAGGGGACAGATGAGCGACGAGGGAACTAAAATCGCGGGCCTGCGAATCCCTGTAAAAGAGGGCGATGCCTCCCTGGCCTCCATCAGGCAGCTGAAAAAGAAAGAGCTGCGCTTCAAACCCGCACGTGTTCCGCCCTCCGACCTGTGGGAAAAGGCGAAGCCCGAGAAGCTGGACGATGCCGCCAGGGCAGAGATACTCCGGCTTGTCAGGGATTACCACGCCGCATACGTCAAAAAAAACCGGGAGAAGCTCAACGACATGCTCATGTTCGCCACGCTTGATGCGGCGCGGAACCGCTACGTTTCGGCGGACGAGGCGCGGGAGATGCTCGCCAAAGGTCTCAAGGAAATGCTGGCCGACAGGAGCTTTGTCATGGAGCCGCTGAGGGCGGACCTGATCGTCCTCAAGCCTGTTGCCGGGGGCAGGGTCATATGGGTCACCGATTCCAAGGATGAGGCACCGGTGCGCACGAAGCGGATGAAGGACGGGGGATACATTGAATTTCCCGTCTATGTTTCACGCATAGACGGGAAATGGGTGATCGTCAGGTGACGTGCGCGCACCGGGCGGCACGATCACCGGACCGCGCCGGTCATTTCGCGTTTATCCACTTCATCATCTTGCGCAGCTCGGACCCCACCTTTTCTATGAGATGGTCCCGCTGCTCCTGCTTGATCCTGTTAAACTCGGGCCGCCCCTTTTCGTTCTCCTGTATCCACTTTTTGGCGAACGAGCCGTTCTGGATCTCTTTCAGTATCTTCCTCATCTCTTTCCGGGTCTTCTTCGTGATGATCCGGGGGCCGCTCATGTAGTCGCCGTACTCGGCGGTGTCGGATACCGAATAGCGCATATAGTTGATGCCGCCCTGGTAAAAGAGGTCAACGATGAGCTTGAGCTCGTGCAGGCACTCGAAATAGGCGATCTCCGGCTGGTAGCCGGCCTCGACCAGCGTCTCGAACCCGGCCTTGACCAGCTCGGAGGCGCCGCCGCAGAGCACCGTCTGCTCGCCGAAGAGGTCGGTCTCGGTCTCTTCCTTAAATGTCGTTTCCAGCACGCCGGCGCGGGTCGCGCCCAGGCCCTTGGCGTACGCCAGCGCCGTCTGTTTGGCTTTCCCCGACGCGTCGTTATGCATGGCGATGAGGCACGGCACGCCGCCGCCCTTCTCGTACTCGCTCCGGACCAGGTGGCCGGGTCCTTTCGGCGCGATCATGATCACGTCGATCTCTTTCGGGGGAACGATCTGGCCGAAGTGGATATTGAAGCCGTGGGAGAAGACGAGCGTCTTCCCGGCCTTCATGAAAGGCTCTACGTCCTGCTTGTAGAGCTTCGCCTGCACGTGGTCCTGGGCCAGGATCTGGATCAGGTCGGCCTTCTCCGCCGCTTCCCGGGCCGTCATCGGCTTGAAATTGTGGGACTCGGCAAGGCGATAGTTATCGGTGCCCGGCAGCTCGGCCACGATCACGTTCAGCCCGCTGTCCCTCAGGTTTTGCGCCTGGGCATGGCCCTGGCTCCCGTACCCGATGATCGCTATCGTTTTATTTTTCAGAACGCCCAGGTCGGCGTCGTTGTCGTAGTACATTTTAGCCATTGGTAGTCTCCTTTGTATCTTGTATAATGAACGCCTCCGCGCCTGTCATTGCGAGGAGCGCAGCGACGAAGCAATCTTTATTAAGTCAAATATTCTTTCCCATAAATAATCGGCAATACCGGTGTTATTGAATTAAAGGCTTTTCATGAAGCATCACTCTTCTCCCATGCGGATCGCTTCGTCACTTCGTTCCTCGCGATGACACTACACCGACCTACTCCTTCACCAGCGACACCCGCCCGGTCCTCATCAGCTCCTTGATCCCGTACGGCTTGAGGAGCTCGATGAAATTGTCTATATGCTCCGGGTCCCCTTTCACGCCCAGGGTGACCGTGCGCGGGGAAATGTCCGCTATGTCAGCCCGGAATATCTCGCCCAGCTGGTAGATCTCGCTCCGCTTGTTCGGCGGCGCATTCACCTTCACCATGACCAGCTCGCGCTCGACGGTCGGGAGGTCCGTGTGGTCGCTCACCTTGATGACGTCGATGAGCTTGTTGAGCTGCTTCTTCACCTGCTCGATGACCCGGTCGTCGCCCCTGACCACGATGGTCATGATGGACACGTCCTCCTGCTCGGTCGCGCTGACCGTCAGCGAGTCGATGTTGTAGCCGCGCGCGGAGAAGAGGCTCGCCACGCGCGCCAGTACGCCGAACCGGTTCTCGACCTTGACCGATATAACGTATTGCTTCAGGTTATCGTCGTTTAACAGTGCCATCTTATGCGAGCAGCTCCCTCATGATGATCTCCTTGAACGACTGGCCGGCCGGGACCATGGGGTAGACGTTCTCCTCCCGCGAAACGCGGAAGTCGATCACGATGGGCCGGTCGTTTATCGCGAGCGCCTGCTGCAGCGCGGGGATCACTTCCTCGTACGTCTCGACCCGGAATCCGGCCGCGCCGTAGGCCTCGGCGAGCTTCACAAAGTCCGGGGCGAAGTCGATGCAGGTGTGGCTGTAGCGCTTCTCCCAGAATATCTGCTGCCACTGCCGCACCATGCCCAGAAACCCGTTGTTGAGTATTGCTATGATGACCGGCAGGCGGTGCTGCACGGCCACTATCAGCTCCTGTATGTTCATCTGGATCGAGCCGTCGCCGGCAATGTCGATGACGCGTTTGTCCGGCCGTGCGAGCTGCGCCCCGATGGCCGCGGGGAAGCCGTAGCCCATGGTGCCGAGGCCGCCGGACGAGATGAAGGTCCGGGGCTGGGTGTACTTGTAAAACTGCGCCGCCCACATCTGGTTCTGGCCCACCTCGGTGCAGATGACCGCGTCTCCGTTCGTCTGGCGGTAAATCTCCTCCACGACGTACTGCGGCTTGATCCTGCCGCCGTTGTTCCTGTCATAGGTAAGCGGGTTTTCCCGCTTCAGCTTCCCGATCTCGGCGTGCCATTCGCCGATCTCCGGCGCGGTGACTATCTCCGTCATGTCCGCCAGCACGCGCTTGCAGTCGCCGACGATGGGAACGTCGACCGGCACGTTCTTGCTGACCGAGGCCGGGTCTATGTCGATATGGATGACCTTGGCGTTGGGGATAAACTCCGCGATCTTGCCGGTGACGCGGTCGTCGAACCGCGCGCCCACGGCGATCAGGAGGTCGGATTCGTTCACCGCGTGGTTCGCGTAATAGGTCCCGTGCATGCCCAGCATCTCCAGCGCGAGGGGGTCCGTCTCGGGGAAGGCGCCGAGCCCCAGCAGGGTCGTGGTGACGGGGATGCCCGTCTTCTTCACGAACTCGCGAAGCTCCTTCGTTGCGTTCGAGATTACCACGCCGCCGCCCGCGTAAATGACGGGGCGCTTCGACGCCGCGACCAGCTGGCAGGCCTTCTTGATCTGCCCGGGATGGCCCTCGTACACGGGCTTGTAGCCCCTCAGGTTGACAGTCTCCGGGTAGAGGAACTTGTGCTCGCCGTTCGATATGTCCACGGGCACGTCGATGAGAACCGGTCCGGGCCTTCCGGTGGACGCGATATAGAATGCTTCCTTTATAATACGCGCCAGGTCCTTGATGTCCTGGACGAGGTAATTGTGCTTGGTGATGGGCCGGGTGATCCCGGTGATGTCGACTTCCTGAAACGCGTCGTTGCCGATCTGCTCCCGCTTGACCTGGCCGGTGAAGACTACCAGGGGCACCGAATCCATGTGGGCCGTAGCGATTCCGGTGACGCAGTTGGTCGCGCCGGGCCCGGATGTCGCTATCACCACCCCTGTTTTGCCCGAGGCGCGGGCATAGCCGTCGGCGGCGTGGACCGCCCCCTGCTCGTGCCGGGTTAGTACGAACTTGAAGGGAGCATTGTGAAGAGCATGGAATATGGGTATGACGACACCGCCCGGGTAGCCGAACATGCACTCGACCTTCTCTTTCTTCAGGCTCTCAACAATGATGTCTGCGCCCTTCATTTTCACGAACAAACCCCGTAACGAATAAAAATAAAGTGTTTAACATAAAGTCCGACGCTGATTTTTGTCAAATTTATTTTTTAAAAACATGCGGGTTTGCGTTATGTCATGCCGGTTACGCGCGGATCAGGTGCCGCATGAATGGCGGATGAGCAATGAGAGCATCTGTCATCTTGGGTGCAGTGCCCTTCGATTCGCTTCGGCAGGCTCGGCACAAATCGCGCAGGGACCAACCGGCTGCCGAGCGAAGTCGAGGCATGCTTCGTCGTCCCGGTTCAACCGGGACTCCCCGCAATGGCTTTGTAAATAACCTGACAAAACATAATTCATTGTATTTATAAAGCATCACGGATCAATATCATGCCGTTTTTTGGTGCTCGGCAAAAAATTCCTTGAAATAATTCATAATTCAGGTACTCTTCATCTCGGTGGCCCAAGCCCCGAACAGCCAGGCGGCTGCCGGCATTTTTTGCATAATTTCGCCTTCCCGGAGCGGTACGGCATACATGGTACAGAGAACCGACAAGAAGCCCGTAAAAATAATCGAAGAGGTCTACAAGAAGATCATCGAGCATAACGCCAAGGCGAACCACGAGGGCATCCCGCATTCCGACACCTTCGAGAAAGAGATCCAGTCCCTCATGGGGATCGACAAGTCCGAGATCGAGCAAATAATAAAGCTGCTGAAAGACGCCCACAAGATATTCACGTTCGAAATCATCAAGGATGATCCGGATAATGATATCATCAGGATAGACGGCTATGTTGAGACCGACCTTCAGACCATCAGGAAGCTGAAAAACTACTTCCAGAAGCTACTCATGGATGAATACGAGAAGCAGTACAACAAGCGGCTCCTGGTCCACCAGGTAGTGAAGGACATGTACGCCCGGCCCAATTTCTACAAGAACACGATGATCGGCCAGATCGGCAACAAGGCCATCATGCTGGAGGAATACGAGAACCTGATCGAGCGCAACTTCACCGAGTACACGGAAAACTGGAAAACGAACAAGCTCGCCGAGCTGATTGCCCTTGCCGGGGACCTGCTGGTCGCACCAAAACCGCCGGTCCAGGACCCCCCAGGCAACAAGCGCAAACCGGGTGGCGCTCCGGTCAGCTTGCGGGCCGTGGACTCGCCCCAGTACCAGGACTACTCGTCGGGAAAGAGCACGCAGTCCCTGGACAAGGTATTACAGATATACGGGGTTGAGTTCTTTTTCCGGATAAATTTGAGGAAGTACAACTTCGACCTGCTCCGCCAGATAGTGGAAAGCGGCGAGATTGACCGGCGCGCCGACCTCGTGCTGCTGAAAGACATGATCCAGAAGGTGAAGGAGAATTTCGACCGGGACCCGGGCCTCGCCGAGAACTCCGAGAAGATTTACAAGCTTGAGCGGATCATCTCCCGCCAGATGCTCTATAGCCACTGAGCGGCAGGCGGGATTACCGCGGTCTGATGACCGCGGCTATTTCCCGCAGGGCGCCTTGCCGTCCATGTAATCCTGAAAGGCGACTTTTTTTTGATAGCACTCGTCCTTGATATAGCCGAGCAGCGAGAGGAACATTCCCTTGTTGACAAAGCCGGGTATCATCGTTATCATGTTGCCGTCCCTGTCCATGAAAACCACTGTTGGCAGCCCCTGCACGCCGAGCATCATGGCGAATTCCTGCTTGGTCAATACATGGTTTTTGTATTGTATGGTCTCGTCGGGCCTGGTGTCCGTATGTATGCGGACTGTAATGTAATTTTTTTTCAGCTTGTCCGCGACCTCACCGTCCTCGAACACCTCGGCCTCCATTTTCTTGCACCAGCCGCACCAGTCAGCGTAAAAATCCATGACTACCGGTTTTCGCTGCTCCTTTGCGAGCCTGAGTCCCGTGTTGAAGTCCTGCCATACCACGCTCGCCTTTTCCATTGCCGGCCGGGCCGCTCCCGCGTTTTCCTGCTCGGATGACCTGGAGCATGCTATGGCGAGCCAGAATACAGTCATGACCAGCGTCATTATTACATACGTTTTTTTCATTATCAACCTCTATAAATACGGCACTGCCGCCCGGCAATAAACGCTTCCCGGCTTATTAGCATCAGAATACGTACCTATATATTCGATACAAATATATTCGATACAAATTTGCAACAGATTTTGCCATGCAGGTGTAAAATATTACGAAACTTTTATTTTATAATATACTAAAATTCTTTATTTTTGTCAATGATTTATTGTAGTAATTTATTATTGACGGGACCGGCCCGGGCCATCCCATATCAATGCATGGCGGAGGGGACCGATGCCGCCGGAAACGCACACCCATGAAAACAAAAACCAGCGGTATTATAATGGCCACGAAAATCGAGGCGGAACCTTTTATCAAAGGTTTCGGGCTTGCGCTCGTGGAGAAAAAACCGGTCCCCCTGTATGCTGCCGGCCCGCTTCTCCTTGCCCTGTCGGGCATAGGCAAGACGTCGGCCGCCATCGCGACCGCTGCGCTCATCGAGCGGCACCATCCATCGGCGGTTTTCAACTGCGGCGCTGCGGGCGCAGCCGGAGGGGGATTTTCCGTGGGCGACATCCTTCACATCGACAGGGTGTACGAGCTGGACCGCCCACACCTTGCGGCCGACCGGCCCGTGGCGCACAAACCGGACACTATGCGCGGTTTCAGGAGGGCGTCGCTCGCGACCAGGGACCGCCCCTTCCTGGAGGACGACGACCGGCGCGCGGCGTCAGTTCATGCGGACCTGGTGGACATGGAGGGCGCGGCCGTGGTGCAGGCGTGCCGCGCCTTCGGGGTTGACGTGTATCTCTTCAAGATCGTGAGCGATACGCACGGCGCCGGCACGGAGGAGATCATCGGCAACATGATCGCCACCCGGGGAACAATGTTCGAGTTTTTTCGCGACAGGATCAGACCGGGGCTCTGACATAAACATCCGCGTCTCAGCGCCTCTGCAAGAGCATCTTTTTTTCGCTCTCTTGTTACCCGCCCGCGTAGATCTTCAGGCGGGCCCGTAGTTTTTCCATGAACGCGGCGCCGGGGTCTTTCCGCGGCCGGGCGGCGTAGCGCGGATCGAGCGAGCGCCACAGCGGGCCATCCTTTAATTCAAGATACTCGTGATGACCGATGACCTTTTCTATCGACGGGTACTGACGCGCGAGCATGAGGACCAGCCAGGCGTTCGCCTCCACCTGCTCCTCTGTCAGCGGATACGCGGGTCCGCCCACGTTCTCGACTCCGATCGCGCAGTGGTTCAGCCCGACCACGTGCCGCGCCATGAGCGTGTCAGGCATGAGGCGGTAGATGGTCCCGTCACGGTCCACTATATAATGCGCCG
>JAKJGD010000090.1 GCA_022704585.1 Spirochaetota bacterium
TCACCGATACGCCGTCGGTCGTCGTTTTGGAGCTGAAGGCGAGGACCTTCTCTATCTCCTTGATGCTCTCGGTGGTCAGCACCGCCAGCTTGCCGATCTCGTCCGCGACCACGGCGAAGCCCCGCCCGTATTCCCCGGCGCGCGCCGCCTCGATGCTGGCGTTCAGGCTGAGGAGGTTGATCTTGTCTGCAATGTCCGTGATGATCGAGACGGTTTCGGCTATCCCCTTGCTCTGCTCGCTGATTTTTAAAATGGTGTTCTCCACCTCGCGCAGGCTTTCGTTGGAGATGCTGGTCTGGGACACGATCCCCTCGATATCGCCGTAGGTGTCCCTGAGCTTTTCTGTCGTTTCCGACTTGATGTGCTTGAAGTCATTGACTATGTTTTCCATGGTCACGTTGCCGTTGACCTGCTCGTCGGCGGTGCCGCTGATGTTCTCCGCGGCCGCCAGGAGCTCCTCCATCGTGGCGGACATTTCCTCGAACGTGGCCGACTGGTCGTGGATCTTCTCGTTAAAGCGGTTGACCAGGTTATTCTGCTCGTCGACCTTGGCGAACAGGTGCGACATCCGCTCCTTTATCTCGAGGTTGATCAGGCGCCGCGCCTCGGCCTGCTGCTCGATCACCTCGCGCTGGCGCGCGGTCCTGCTATTGAACTCGTCAATGATCGGGATGGTGCGGTAGACCAGGTAGAACACGAAGCCGGTTATGAGAATAAAGAAAATCTCCCGGTACAGGATGATCCCGGTAACTACCGGCTTCCCGTCTATGTTTGCGGCAAGATGGTACTCGCCCCCGTTGGCGATGGCCCAGTACACGAAAAAAGCCCAGTTGGCAAGCGCGAAGATCGAGATCACGATAAAAAGCTTCCGGTCATGCAGAAGGTAGATCAGGACCACAAGGATGATCAGGAGGGCGGTCGAGTTGTACGACTGGAGCGCGAACGTCCACCCGTTGTTGGCGCCGAAATTGTATTTAGCGATTATGGGAACGATAACGGTAATGAAGGCGGCAACCCATGCAAGCACGGCCGTTTTTTTCCGCTGCTTCTTTCGCCGGTAAATGATGAAGGCGATAAGAATGGCAACGAGGTCGATCACGGTCGGCCGCAGGATATCGATGGCGCGCATGTCCGCAATGACGAGAAATGACACGGCGACCACGGTTACGACGCAGAGGCCGATGAAATACATGAAGCTCCCCTTGATCTGTAAAATCTCAAAAGGAGAATAATTTTCGTGGTCTATCATGGCATTAACCTTCCTGAGTACTTCATTATTTTAATGTATCATTAATTATCACGGGTATCAAGGATTTTTTCGGCCTGCATCGCACATTTTGTTAGATGAAGTCCGTACGCCGTTAAGCATTATCTTTTTTTCTGGAGCAGCGTCTCGATCCTGCGCATCATTTCGTCAGGAATAACAACGCCGGCCGTCTTGAGCCGCGTCAGGTACTTCTCGAACGACTTCCGCGTGTCCGAGGACGCCGCGAGCACGCGGAGGTAGGACCTCATGTTCTCCTCCACCTGTTTCCGGAACGAAATGTTTCTGTTCAACAGGTCCTCCACCGGGGCCAGGAGCCGGTAGTTGACCGGCCGGCAGAAGGAGCGATACACGGCGAAACGCTGGGTCTGGTCGCATGCGGAGTTCCCGGCGGCGATGCTTTCCTCGACGACATCCAGGTTGATGAAATCGATCGCCTGGAAACCGTGACGGTCAGCCAGCAGCTCCTGTATCCGGGCGGCAACGTCCTTTGCGAAATCGCACGATTCGAAGTCGCCGCCGCACGAGTCCTGTCCCTTCAGGTAGAGAACCGCGTCCACGTCGGAGGAGTCCTGCGCCATGCCCATGTTGACCGAGCCGACCAGGTCAAGCGCGATATGCCCGGACAGGGGGCCAAGCGACTCCAGGGCGCGCTCCAGGTTCCGGATCCGCTCCTCGGTCTGCTTCGTCTGGTATATCCGGAAGAAGTTGCGTATGTCCCTGAATATCTTCAGCTCCGGCACCTGGGTGTACCGCTCGATGTTCTCGTCGATCTGCGATATGTCCGCAAGCGCCTGGTAACGCGCCCCGTCGATCACGGTCTCCCGGTACCCGTCCCCCTCCCTGCGATATTCCGCGATATCGTGCACCCGGTTATCGACGATCTTTTTGAGCTGGACCTCCGGCACCTCTCCGCCGCTGACCGTTATGTCAAAGAAAAAACCGCCCTCGGAGATCTCCCCGCGAGAGGTCATCACCTCCCCGAAATTCGACGGGTTCAGGTAGAGGGTTTGTTCCACGAAGCGCGCTCCCCAGCTTTCATGGTTATGGCCGGACAGGCACAGGATCACGCCGTGGTTGTCGCAGTAGGACCTGAGGGCTGCGGAGCCCCAGGAACCGAGATGGCTGATGGTATCCAGTATCCCGTACGCGGGATGGTGCGCGACGACAATGTCGGGACGCGCCTGTTCCATGAAGCGATAGAGCTCGCTGTCGGTGTCACGGGCCGATGTGCCACCGTAGCGGACCCCGTATGCCTCCGGGAAGCCGGGGGTCCGCACCGCGGCCCCGCCGTATCCCGCAACGGTACAACCGCCGGCCGTCACCGACCCGAGGTGCAGGTTCCGCGCGTCAAGCGCCGTGCCGGCGAGGTCCATGTCGTAGTTGCCGGGGACGGTGAGAATCATGGTATCTTTCTTCGAGCTGAAAATATTTTCCAGGATCTGGTATTTTTTCAGCATCACTTCCCGCGCCCTGAGCGAGGCATCGAGGTAGTAGCGGGCTCTGCCGGCGAGCTCTCCCCCGATGGAGCCGCTGTTCAGCAGGGACCCGACATACTCTTCAAGCAGGACATCCCCCTCGCCGCTCTCCCGTCTCATGGCATGGAACACGTTTTGCGTTTCAGCATATTCGACTGACTCGTCCAGGGAATAAAAGGGCAGGTCGATCAGGTCACCGGAGACCACGTAGAGGTCGGCAACGGTTTCTTTCAATAGATTGTACACCCGTACGAAACCGCCATGGACATCCGTGCAATAAATTATTTTCATCCCGGTTCCCTGAATTTGTTTGTCCGCGCCGGGCGGCAGTGGAGCGCCGGCCGGTCCCGTGAACGAGCGTCCGGGGCCGGCAGATTTTGTCAACATAAATCGTCCCGGGACCGATGCTCCGGCGGCCGCCGGACCGGCCCGGAATCGTTTTGTTATTGCATTTTTTTCATGTCCCGTAAAAAGTATGAACAATCAAAGCAAACAAGAATTATCGACCATGGTAAACAGGGCCAACCTGAAAGGGGACCTCTTCGGCGGGCTGGCGGCAATGCTCGTTGCGCTGCCGTCCGCGATCGCCTACGGTATAATCATCTTCACGCCCCTCGGCCCGGAGTATGCCGCCAGGGGCGCGGTCGCGGGGGTCATCGGCTCGGTCATCCTCGGCGTCATTGCGCCGCTGTTCGGCGGCACGCCGCGCCTGGTCTCCTCCCCCTGCGCGCCGGCGGCCGCCGTGCTCTCGGTCTTTGCGCTGGAAGCCGCCGGGTCAGTCCCGCGCGAGTCGGTGCCTCTTCTCGTCGCCATCGTGGCCTTTGGCGCCGGCCTGATACAGCTGATTGCCGGCGCGGTCCGGGGTGGGACCTTTATCAAGTACATCCCCTACCCGGTTATAGCCGGTTATCTCAGCGGGGTCGGTATCCTCATCTTCTGGGGCCAGGTCCCGAAATTCCTGGGCGCGGGCGCGGGCAGCGTCCCAAGCCTTCTGGCGGACCCGTCCCGCTGGAGGTGGGAGAGCATCCTCATCGGGGCGACGACGATCATCGTCATGCTCGCCATGCCCCGTATCATCAAGGCAATACCGGCTTCCATCGCGGCCCTCGCGTCGGGAATTCTCTGTTACTTCATCCTGGCCCTGTTCAACGGCGACCTGCTCTCCCTGCAGGGGAACCCGCTGGTGATCGGCAGCATCAACGGTTCGCCGGCCGACCTGGTACGGGGGGCCATGGGTAACTTCACGGCGCTCGCGGCCCTTTCCCCGGCCGGCCTGGCCGCTCTCCTCGTGCCGACGCTCACCCTGGGCGTGCTCCTGTCCGTGGACACGCTCAAAACCTGCGTCGTGCTCGACGTGCTGACCGGCTCGCGGCACAACTCCAACAGGGAGCTGTTCGGCCAGGGGATCGCGAACATGGCCTCCGCCGCGTGCGGCGGGGCGCCCGGGTCCGGGACGATGGGGGGCACGCTGGTGAACGTTTTCAGCGGCGGCGCAACGCGCCTCTCCGGACTGCTTGCCGGGGCCTGGGCGCTGGCCGTGCTCGTGCTTTTCGTCAATTACATCGCGTGGATACCGACGGCCTCCCTGGCCGGCGTGCTCCTGGTCGTGGGCGTGCGCATGGTCGATCTGAAGAGCCTCCAGCTCCTGAAGCACCGGTCCACGGTGTTCGATTTCATGGTCATCCTGGCGGTGATCGTTTCCGCCATAAGCATGAGCCTGATCGCGGCCGCCGGCGTCGGGATCGTTCTTGCGATCGCCCTGTTCCTCAGGGAACAGCTCCGTTTCCCCGTGGTGCGGCGGAAGGTCTTCGGCAACCAGGTCTCGTCCAAGCGGAACCGGCTCGCGTCCGAGCGCGACATCCTTGAAGCGAAGGGGAGCGCCGCGCTGATCATTGAGCTCCAGGGCCAGCTCTTCTTCGGCACCACGGACCAGCTCTATACCCAGATCGAGCCGCACATCGCGCGGTGCCGCTATTTCATTTTTGACATGCGGCGTGTCCTGTCGGTCGACTTCACGGCCGCGAACATGCTGACCCAGATCAAGCGGAAGATCGTGGAAGGCGGCGGGCAGCTCATCTTCACGTCCGTGCCGCTCAGCGTGCCGACCGGCCAGAACATCCGCCAGTACCTCGAGACGCTCGGGTTCGCGCCCCACGAGGGCCGCGTCAGCTTTTTCCCGCAGCTCGACGGCGCACTCGAATGGGTGGAGGACCAGCTCATCAGGGATAACGCGTACGCGGCCCCCGACAGCAGGCCGCTCGAGCTCCGGGAGTTCGAGTTCTTTTCCGGCGTGTCGGAGCAGGCCCTCGCCGCGCTGCTGGCAAACATCCAGGAAAAAAGCTTTCCCGACGGCGGCAGGATCTTCCGGTTCGGCGATGCGGGCGGGGACATCTACTTTTTGAAGCAGGGCATGGTCCGGATCGAGCTGCCGCTGGTTGACGGCACCGTGCACCTCCTGGCATCGTTCGGGAGGGGGGATTTTTTCGGTGACATGTCGTTCCTCAACCTCGAGAACCGGTCCGCGGACGCCGTCGCGGTCGGCGAGACCGCGCTCTACATCATGAAGAGGGAACACTTCGACGCGATAACCGGGCACTTCCCCGAAGTGGGGCACATTTTCTACTACCGGCTCGCGCACGAGCTCGCCCAGCGCCTGCGGCAGAACGTGATCGAGCTGAAGGCGCTGGAAGAGCATTGAGAAAACAATTCAAGCCCCCTGTCCAGAGCTTTTTGTGTTGATATTTGTTATTCGATTCCCCACAATAGTTCAGATGCCTCGACAAGCTCGGCACAAGTAAAGCGCACTGTGTCCCTTCAGCCGGTACTGGTGAGGGTACAGAATCCACTAAATATTAAGGCGCCTTCCCGGCGCTTTTTGTGTTGAAAAGATCAAGTCGTTGTCCTATAATTGTTCTGATATGGCCTATTCAGTCATACTGGCCTGCACAGAATGAGGATAACATTTAAAAAATAATAAAGTTTTCATTGTAAGGATTTTATGGTTCGAAATATTTATCCTATTATAACAATATTTATTATCGTGCTTGGTTCAATTTTACGTGGTAATACACTAATAAATGATAAATATGGAGTGGTACTGGGCACTAAAGTCCTTGTTAGAGAATCGCCAAATACAAAATCAAAAATTGTGACGGTGGTAAAAGAAGGTGAAATGGTAGAAATTATTCAATGGACAAATGTCAAAGAAAAAATTGGCATTCATGAAGACCATTGGGCCAAAATCAAAACACAGAATAATGAGTCTGGCTATATATTTGGCGCGTTTATTTTTGATTTGAAAAATTTCATTGGCAAAAAATGGTTTAGAGAAACTTGTAGTGGTCTTATAATAGGTGTGATTTTTGAAAATAATAATACATTCAAAATAATTGGAGGATGTGGGGAACTTGGCTGCGGTGAACTCAGGATCATGAACGGCGGCACTTACTCTTTCAATAAAACAGAAATAACTCTGAATAATATCACCCAACATTTACAGATAGACAAATTATATTTATTCAAATACAACCAAATGAACACTCTAGATGAAAAAAAACGACACATTGATGATCGATCTTTTCTTGAATTGGAAAAAATCGGAGTTTGTTGGGGTTGGTGGTAAAAACATAACTATTGAAACATTAATCCTACCGGTATGAATCCTTCCGGGCGCTGATATCGAGAACAATGACCAGCACCCTGCCGTTTTCAACCTGATAGAACAGCCGGTAATCGCCGATGCGATACCGGTACACGCCTTCAAATTCGCCTTTCAATTTCTTTATATTGTTTCCGAAAAACGGGTTTAATCGAAGCCGGGGATATACGTAATCCCTGATTTTTTTATAAATCTTTCTGTATCTCGTTCCCTGAATTTTGGAGATGAAATGATCAGTTTCAGCAATGGAAAAATTATTCAACGACTTTATACTTCCCTTTCCGGGCATCGCTCATTCCCTTCTTCAGGCCCGCCATCAACTGCGCGTCATTAAGTATCTGCTCCATCTCCTCGTCCGAAACATACATCTCGCTGGTCAGGTAGGAGAGTGACGCGTTTTCCATGAAATTCGAGATGGTCCTCCGCTCACCATCAGCCGCTTTTTTCAGGAGATTATACACGTCATCATCGATTCGCACGGTTATCGTTTTCATAAAAATCACCTTAAATCAATAATATTCAATTTTATTCAATATGTCAATTATTAAATTTCAAGCCTCCTGTCCAGCGCTTATTTATTGAATGATGTGGTATGATCACCCATACCTGCTGCCGATAAAGCCCATTGCGTCCCTTGGGTTTTTAGTGGAGAGGACACACTTTACTAGATATTTTTATTAACCGTCTCCCCGGTCTGAGCTTTTTTTTTAATCCCGTTGACAATTCACGCTCCCGTTTGTACATGGCCCGATAAATAAACAAACATTTGTTATAAAAAATATTTTTCGTGATAAGGGGAGTGTATGCATCGGTTTCAAAATTGTATTATTCTTTTAACAGTTCTTTTCAGCGCCTTGACATTTATTTCCTGCGACGACACCGGCGACAGGACGCTGGCGGCAAAGTACAACCAGGCTGCCCATGACGCCAGGGCCACGAGCGACGGCGGATGCATCGTGGTCGGGG
>JAKJGD010000091.1 GCA_022704585.1 Spirochaetota bacterium
TCTCGTGAACGTGAGGCTCTGCCTGAAATTGGGATGCTGTCCGGGCATGAGGTACCGGGCGCGCGCGGGGAGTCCCTGCCGCTCATACCGTTCATTCCATGGGTAGTGGATCCTCTCGTACGGGTGCGCGCCGTTCGGGCAGAAGGCGTCGCAGGCGTAGCAGCTTGCGCAGTCCCTGGCTGCCCGGGACTCGCCATGCAGGCCCCGGTTTATCTTCCTGATTTCTTTAATCGCATCGTCACGCGAGAAATCCATGTACCGGCAATTGACCAGGCATTCGCCGCATTCAATACAGGAATCCCAATGAAGCAGTTCCCTGAACCTGTCCATATCCCCTTGCATGGCACCCTCCGGGGTCAACAGTGTATTATTTCTTCTCCTGCATGTACGTGAAGAACCCTGCCTTTGAGAACGCCCGGAGCGTCAGGGTGCCAGGAGGCCTCCCAGCCCACCGAACAGCAGGTACCCGAACAGCGCCTTGGCCATCCCGAGCGCGATGAACCCGACCGGTGCCCCGTGAATTGAGGTTGTCAGTGTCGTCAATGCCGATGTAAATCATGGTCCAGATTATTATTGTGAGATAGTTATCCGGGACATGCGCCGGGATAACTGAATCATATTTTTTCAGGCATTGAGCGTCAAGGATTTAGATGAAGAATGGTGTTTTTTTGTTATATTTTGCAGTCATTCATGATAGTTAAGTAAAAAAAGCATAATTTATTACTAATTAAAACATCATCCGGCACATGTATGCGATTATCGTGCCCGGGTGCTGTCGTCCTGGACTCCATTGCGGGTTATAGCCAGGCTTATGAAATACCATGTCATGATGACTAAAATAAGCGCGAAAGCGGCGAGTATGACTGGCAGGCCCGGGTCTTTGATCGCGAGAATTAATAGCTTCTGGGCCGGCTCCCTTTTTCGCTCGACGGAACGGAAGGTTTCAGCCTTGTTGCAGATTTCGCTGTCCACGATCTTCGGCCGTGCTGCCGCTTCAACGGTTTTTTCCTTCTTATGCTTGACCATGTCAAGCTGGAGCCGGTAGCCGTGGTACGAGACCGAGTCGAGAAAGGAAAGAGGTATCCGGATTTTTCCTTCTCCTTCAAGGATGACCTCGGTCTGCCGTATCCTGTTCGCCATAAGCGAGCCGGCCGGATAATAGGTGTCCCTTATGCTCTGAACGACAAGGGGCGGGATGGACTGATCGATAACAAGGTTGCCGCCGTGAGAGACCGGTATCCGGGTCCAGGAGCCCGCGGTCGCGGTTATTGCGTGACCGGCCATAACCGTGATGAAAAGGATGTGCACGATCGACGGAAGGAGCGACTGCGCGAAATGGTATGCTGATCTCTTCGTGCCCGCGACCAGCGCGATGATGCGGTTGAATGTGCAGATGACGGTATTGACTCCAAGCAGGAACAGGACGCACACGAGAGGAGGGAGCCACCAGTTTGCGCCCGGGCGGGAGGGCAGCTCCCTTGCCAGCCAGTCCTGGATGCGAAGCTCGTTCATCGCCCTGAAATACGAGTAGTCATATGACGAGTGGAACATGCCGGCCAGGAACAATGCCGCCGCCGCGAGGAGGAGCCAGAACGAGAGCCGGACGACGCCGAGAAAATCCCATATTCTTTTGATCATGTCAGCCCCCTATGCGCGGAAAAGTCATTTCATGGAGGTACGAGCTCCAGGTCAGTCCGAGCACCACCGCGGAAGCAGCAACCGCGAACCAGGCCCGCCGCCGGCCGCTCCAGCCGGGAATGAAGCGAAGGTGGAGGAATGCGGCGTAGATGAGCCATATGGACGCGGAGCTCATGTGGCGCGGTCCCCACTGGAAGGTATTGCCCCATCCGAGATAGCACCAGACCGCGCCGGTAACCTGCGCCACCGAATAGAAGACGAATCCCCACACCAGGTAATTATGAAACGTTTCGATGCTGTCTTCCGCGGCAAGAAACAGGGCCGCACGCATCGCCCCGGTATAAAACAGCGCGTGGGCGAAAACCTCGGTGATAAAGAAGGCCGTCGCCCACGGTGTCAGCTTGTTTGGCGTGGGAGGGATGATCCCCCTGGCGTAAAAAATCGCGCCGGCGGAGAAGATCAGCAGCGGGAGCAGTATAAGGCCCCGCCGCTCGTCACGCATCGCGGCCGCGATAATCGCAATACATGCGAGAGCCCAGGGAAGCAGGTAGGGGCCCTCCACGACCGGGTTCGGAAGGAACACGCCGGCGATCCAGCCCCTTCCCGCGAGGTAGAGCGAATAGACGACAAATCCCGCGGCCAGGAGAAAGAAACCGGCTGCCCTGGATTTGAGGATATAAAGAAGGAAGGAAGCCGCGAACAACCCGATTGCCGCATACATGAACAGGTGATTGCCGGTCGTGAACATTCAGTTTACCTCGGACCTTCGAGCATGACCACGTGCGTCAGGCCCCACACGTCCCGGTCCACGAAATAGTCGTCTATGGGCGCCAGCATGTACTTCCCCGACGCGCCTTTCCCGTCCAGGGTGTCGGCAATCATTGAAGCCGCCCCGTCATTCGACAGGAATATTTCGCGTCCCGAAAGGAGTACCCGGTACCCGTCGCAGGCGACGAAGAGAAAGAATGAGTCCGGGCCGCATTCTTTAAAATTCTTTTTCAGGAATGAACGGAGGCCGTACCCTTCCGCCGAGGCGACGCCCTTGTAGCCCTGGCCATGGCCCACGCGCACCCATCCGATCGATTTCATGCGCTCAACGCCGGTAAACAATGCCGGCTTTGCTTCCTTTCCCCGTATTACGGTTATTCCGTCCGATCCGCATTTTGCCCCTTTCTTCATCACCGGCAGCCTGTCGTCGGGGGCCGGAAGCAGCTCCAGGGTCATCTCCGTCACGTCATCGAGATAACGCGAGGTGTCGGGGTCCCGGGGGCTGATGAGCCTGAGCCCTTTCACGGTGTCCTTGTATTTATTCTTCGTATATTTTTCCGGGTCCTTGGTTGGCAGCAGCTCCCGGCGATGGAATGCGAGCGTGCAGGGGTGCCGGTCGTCCGTCATGACCAGCTCGCCATAGCTGAAATGCGCCTTTTTGCCGGACCGCGAGTGCAGGGTGACGATCATGTCCAGCGGCCTGTCGAACGCGGCTGTTTTCGGTTTTTGCGGCGTGACCCCCTCAAGTATGTTATAGAGCGGTATGCCGGTATAAATATACGCGCCGTCGTATTCTCCGCCGGCGGTTACTTCCCTGGTGCGGATCCTCACTGTTGCGAACTTGCTCAGCACACGGGATGAAAGATCATATTCTTTTTTTACCAGTCCGGTAATGTGAAGGGCCGCGTCTCCGGGGACCGATTCCTGCATGGCAAGGGGTGTTGCGCCGGTGACCGTCATGATCTCGTTGATATTGTTTCCGCAGCCGGTGAACAGGGCGAGACATGACAGCAGCATGCCTGACAGCGTTATTTGTATCGATTGTTTCATTGGTGAGCCTCTCTCCAGTTTGGGTTGGCGATGTACTGACGGGAGTAAGCAACAGGCGCGGAGCATGCCGCCCCGCGCCTGTATTCCGTCGTGTTAAAATTCGGCGCTGCCCCCGAAATACCAGGTCATGCCGGGGCCCGGGTTGAAGGGATCGGCATTGTAGTCGTCGAGCAGGTTCTTGCACATTACCCATACGTCGAAGTGGTCGACGATGCGCTGCGACACCTTGATGTTCAGCTTGAACGGGTCATGGAGCTTTTTGGTCGAGTACACCTTCGTGAAAAAGAGGGAAGGAGACGCCAGGAGCGCCGTGGGTACCTGCTGCACGTAAATGATCTGGTTGAAGACGCTGTTGCTCCATATGTTGAGCGAGGTCCCGCTGATAAAATTGAAGGCGATCTTCATGATCAGCTGGTGGGCCGGCGTTTCCGCGACCTTCGCGCCCTTGACGACCGGCTCGTCGTACCAGTCTTTCGCCGAGGTGAAGACGTGCGTCAGCGACAGGTCGATATCCAGGTATTTAAGCAGGTCTTTTTCGAGCGCCGAGCTTATCGTGCTCTCCACGCCGTGCACCTCGCGCCCCCTGATGTTCATGTACCGTGTCTGGTTGCCCACCGCGGCATTGGGGTCTCCCACGCTCTCGATCCTGTTCTTGTAGAACGCGTAGAAATAATCCCCTCTCAGGCCGAGCTTTTTCTCGAAAAAGCTGAACTCGATGCCGGTGTTCGCGTTATACGAGGTTTCCGGCTTGATCTGGTTGAGCTTGAGTACCAGGGGGAGAAGGGCCGGGTCGCTTGCAAAATACTCGTCGATATAGTCCGCTGTGTCGGAGTATTCGTGCAGGTTGGGAAACTTCGTCTTCTGGGAAAACGTGGCGCGTATGGTCAGCATCTCCTTCAGGGGCTTGTAGACCACGGCCAGGACCGGGTTGAAGGAGTCGCCCGTGCCCCATATACTCGAGGTTTCGTTGGGCTTCTGGCGGTTCCTGAGCAGGCCCAGGACGTCCTCGTTGCCGTTGATGTCATAGCGCCCGCCCCTGTTCCGCGACAGCATCTGCGCGTCGTAGGAAAGCCCCACCGAGCAGCGGATGTCCCCCGCTACCGTGTTGAATTTCATTTCATCTTCAAGAGCGGCGGTGATGTATTTCGCCGTGATCTCGGCGGTTTTAAACCAGGGGGTGTAATACCGGGGCTGGCCCGAGACCGCAAACGCGCCGATGCGCTTCTTGTATTTCTCGAACATGTCGAAGCGGTAATGCGCGACCGCGTTCAGCTTGTTCCAGCTGGTAATTTTATACGAGGGGTACACGTAAAAGCCGTGGCTGGTCTCGTCATGCTCCGACATCTTGCCGCGGTCGAACATCGCGGAGTGGGCCTGGTTGGTCCACCCCTCGAGGATGTTCGCCTGCTCGGTATAGTAATAGATGCTCTTGATGTAGAGGTCCCCGAACTCGAGGGTCAGGTAGGGGGCCACGTTGAAGCGGTAATCTTTCGGCCAGACCCACGCGCGGTTCTGGATCATGCTGGTGTTCCGAGGGTCTTCCCAGGTGCCGTCCAGGTTGTAGGTCGAGCAGGGGCTGATCTCGAACCCGTTGAAGTCCATCTTCGCCTGGTAATAGCTGGCGGATAACCCGAACTCGATATTGTCGTTCACCGCGTATCCCGCCTTGCCGGACGCGTAGTATTTCATGGAGCTCGTGTGGTTCCACCGGTCGCCGTCAAGCACGTACTCCAGCGCGATGGGGGTGAAAATCGTGTTGCCCGGCGTGTACGTCGGGTCTCCCGCCAGGTAGATGTACCAGGGGAGGAGCCTGTTGAGCCACGTGAGCCGCTCCTTTTTGTTCAGGCTTTTGGACACGCGGTAGCTGTTGTTCTTTATTATCGCCGCGTTGAGCCAGAAATAGAAGTTCTTGATGTTTGCTCCGCCGGAAGCGTTTACCGTGAACCCGCCGTTATGATCGAACTCGGTGCTGCCGTCAAAGAAGAGCCTGTCCGGCTTTCTGGTGACGACGTTGATGGCGCCGAACGCGCCGCGGGAGCCGTAGAGCGCGGAGGAGGTGCCGCGGTTGACGATTATCCTGGACGCGTTCATGACGAGGATCCGGGAGATGTCTCCGCCGCCGCCGTCGTAGACTTCCTCGAAAGGAAGGCCGTCCACCAGGAGGGCGACCGTGTTATGCCGGAAGCCGCGCATGTCGAAATTCATCTGCCCTTTCTGGCCCTGCTTCACTATCATGCCGGGAACGGTTTCAAGGGCCTCATCAAGGGTCTTCTGGGAGCGGGCCTTGATGCTTTCCGCCGTTAATTCCGTGGTCGTCGACGCCTCCTCGACGTTTGCGATGGCCCGGCCCTTGACGACGACCTCGCCTATGGTGTACACGCCCCTGGCCTTTTTTTCCGGCCCGGGCTTCTCCTGCCCGGCAGCCTCTTCTTTCTTTTCTTCCTCAGGCTTCTGTTCTTCGTTAGTTGGTGTTACTTCATTAGTTGTGGCCTCGTTCTCCTGGGCTGCAAGGGGAACGGTGTAGATTGCGGCCGTAATAATGAAGATGATGAATTGTAAAACTATGTTTCTCATTATTACCCTCCAAGATTTGGTCATGAGTTTGTTTTAAATAAAAATAATCATATAAATAATTATGACCATATTCAATAATAAGTTGTATACAATATTAGTCAACAAAAAAGTAATTATAAGTAATTAATTGTAACTATTCGTAATTTATGATCATAAGTTATATAAGATAATTGATAAATATTTTCATTGCATATTTTTTTATAACTCAGAAGGTGGATATCGATCATTATCGTACACGTTTGTTATCCGGGATACCGCTGCCTTTCATGGATAGCAAATAACCAAGGAGATGGATATGTTCACCCGAAGATCGATTGCAGTCCTGCTGATAGGATTTATTTTTGCCTGTATGGGCTGGGCCGGTCTCAGAGCCGCGGGCAAGGATATCATTCTCGCCACTACGACCAGCACCCAGGACACGGGCCTGCTTGACGAGCTCGTGCCTGTGTTCGAGAAGAAGACCGGTTTCCGGGTAAAGACCATCGCCGTCGGATCCGGCATGGCCATGGCCATGGGCGAGCGGGGCGAGGCCGACGTGCTGCTGGTCCATTCGCCTGACGCGGAGGAGCGGTTCGTGAAAAGCGGCTTTGGCGTGAATCGCCTGCCCGTGATGCACAACGACTTCGTGATAATCGGACCGGCGAACGATCCGGCCGGGATACGGACGGTGAAAAAGGCCGGCGAGGCATTCAGGAAAATTGCGGAATCAAAATCGCTTTTCATATCCCGCGGCGATAAGTCCGGGACCCACGTGAAGGAGCTGAAGCTCTGGAAGGAAGCCGGCATACATCCGGAAAAGCAGACCTGGTACCAGCAAACGGGCCTCGGCATGGGGCAGACTATAGCGGTCGCTAACGAGAAGTACGGGTATACGATCTCGGACCGCGCGTCATATCTTTCGCTGAAAGGGAAGATCGACCTCGTGCTTCTGCTGGAGGGAGACCGGTCGCTGCTCAATAAATACCATGTCATACAGGTGAACCCGAAAAAGTTTCCCGGCGTCAACGCGCCGGGCGCAAAGGCATTCTCGAATTTTCTGGTTGCTCCCCTTACCCAGAAGATGATCGAGTCGTTCGGTGCGAAACAATATGGGGAAGTGCTCTTCTTCCCGGACGCGCGGAAATAGCATCCGTACATGGACCTCATACTCGACGGCATCATCGAGGCGTTCCGGCTTATCGTTACCGGCGATCCGGAGGTCATGGACATCACGCTTCTGTCGCTCAGGATATCCGGGTCTGCGACCCTGATCAGCACCTGCATCGGCGTATCGGCCGGCACGGCGGTGGCGCTCACGCGCTTCCCC
>JAKJGD010000092.1 GCA_022704585.1 Spirochaetota bacterium
ATCAGGAACTATGTGTCACAGGGGGTTTTTAACCGCTTCAGGCTCCAGCTCGAGCTCATGATACAGGATGAAGGGGTACGGAACCTCATGGCCGATTTCCGCGTCATCAGGGTTTCGGCCCTGGCCCTGAGCGCGTCGAAAAGCTACCAGACGCTCCACGTGAGCATCCGCGCGTCCGCCCGGGACGTGACGGTCCCGGCAGGAGCGACCGGTGAGGAGAAACAGGAGGCCCTGGCTGACGCGCCGAGGGAGTCCTTCACCGAAGTCTACTCCTTCACCAGGAAGTTGGGCGTGAAAACAAATACCAGCAGGGACTGGCTGAAGGGTGAATGTCCCAACTGCGGGTATGTTCCCGAGCATTTCAGCGAAAACAACAAGTGCCGGAGCTGCGGATCGATCTATAATTCGGGCGAATTCGACTGGGTCCTTTCGGAAATTACGCAGCAGGAGGAATGGAAGGAGGATTCATCGCGCAAGATCGCGGGCCTTGCCGAGCTGGAAGGGAGAAACCTGTCCATAAACAGGGAGGTTGTCGAAGACCGGGCATCATACCTGTTCTGGCGCTGGATTTACGCCCGTATCAGGGGTACGTCCGCTCCCCTTGCGCGGGACGCATCCCCTGAATTCATCGCCGCGTTCCCGGCACAGAAACATACGCTCATCAATACTGCGGTGGGCGCGGTCGACCTTGTCTCCGTGGCCCTGGAGGACGGGGACGCGGTCGCGAAAGTGAAAGTCCTCTG
This sequence comes from Spirochaetota bacterium, assembly GCA_022704585.1. The sequence goes on from JAKJGD010000092.1 coordinate 744, forward strand.
GAGCACCGCTTCGGAGATCAACGATGAGCCCTATCACCGGGAGCACCTGTTCACGCTGAAGATGCCGGTGGCACTGAAAAACCCCTACGGTCTCGCGGACCACAGCTGCGATAACTGCGGCGCCCCGCTGCCCGAGACGGACGCGCTGAAGTGCTCGTATTGCGGAAGCGGCCTCCCGGCCTCGGTGAACGATTGGATACTGGTCAGGATCGACGAGATCGATTGGGAGAAAGGGCAAGCCGGATAGCCCACCGGGCGTATCGGGGAGCATCCCTCCGGGTTCGGAATGACATGGGCGCGGACCGTCCCTCTCTCCGGGCGGAGGATCAGGTATGCACTATGGCACGTGATGGGCTGTGAGTAATAGGTAAAAAATGGCTCCTGCCTGGCCTGCTACACCGCCTGCTTCTTCGGGGCGTTCTGATCGCAGAACATGGTCTTCATCTCTTCATGGAGCGCGCCGAAGGCCTTCTCGCTATTCAGACCGTAGCGGTCGAGTACGTCTTCCTCGAGGAAGGAAAACTCATACTTTTTGTCCTCGATATTGCACATCTTGTCCGCAAGGTATGTGAGGAAGACAATGTCCCGGAATTCAGCGGAACCGCTCAGCGGCGAATGGTGCCACTGGATCGTGTCCACCAGGTAGGCCGGCAGGTTCCACTTCCGCGCTATCTGCTCTCCGATGCTGGAATGACTGATGCCGATAGACACCTCCTCGATGATCGTGGAGGTCCGCATCTTGCGGTTGCTGGCCAGAGTGAAGAGCCATTCCGAGAGGGACGAGCTCGTGGAGAGGAGCACGATCTTGCCGAGGTCGTGCAGCAGCGAAGCCAGGTAGACGTTCTGGGATATGTTCCCGCACCCGAGCCTGAGCGCGAGCTGGCGGCCGTAAAAAGCGGTTTTATTACAGTGATCCCACACCTGACGGAAGGAAGAGTAGCGCTCGTCCAGGATGCGGCGGGCGCTCGACGCTATGATTATGGCCCGCAGGTTCCTCATGCCGATCAGGTTGATGGCCTCCAGCAGCGTCTCGACGCGTTTCCTCGTGATGAAGGCGGCCGAGTTCGACAGCTTCAGCACGGACACGGAAAGGGACGGGTCGATCGAAATCTTGTCGGCAATCAGCCGGAAATCGACATCAGGGTTCATGCACTGCTTTTCAAGCTCGATGATGTTTTCCGGGAAGGTCGGCAGCGCGTTCACCTCGTTCAGAATCTGATTCTGGATTTTATTGGTGATGGTGAACGGCTTGAGCTGGAACGGCACAGCCAGCGAGGTATCTGTTGCCTGGTTGTTCGAGGAGATCCGCAGGGAGTTCACCCCGATCCCCGTGTTCTTCAAAAAGAGGATGGTGAGGACAAGGCCGAGACCCTCTCCCTCGGTATCGTCGCTGACGTCGCAGTACACCTCGGAAAAATCATTGTAGGTCTTGGCCTTCTCGATCCGCAATTTTATGCGGTTCAATTCATCCGGATGGATCGGGGTGTTGTTCTGCACCTGGATCCTGAATCCGGCTTCGAATTTCTTGAGATATATGACGACCTTGTAATCGCTCTTCTTGAGCTCTTCTTCGACGAGCTGCTGGTTGTCGACGATGAAGGACTTGAAGTTCCCCATCCCCAGCTGGTAGTCCTCATCGTCCTGCATGTCGAGATTCTGGATCTTGAAATAGAGACGCTTCGAGTTGGCCTTGACGGCGTTGACGATGATCTCCCTGAGGATGGTGATGATGGTATCCTGCAGGAAGACCATGTTGTTCCGCGCCAGAATTTTGGCAATAACAGAACTGATAAAACGTATTATCGTTTTATTGTGATAGCTTAAAGACAGCGCAATGGTTTTGCCATTGTCAAAATCAGTCGCCATCTTTGATGTCTGTGACACGATCATAATTCCCCCCCGAGAATTACGGTACCGCCCTTGCTGACAAAGATTTCACCTGAAACTGATGTTTTATGTTAATGAATGGTTACGTGTTACACATTAATAATGGAGCAATGAATATTTCAAGTGCTTTTGTAGTTCTGATGAAAAAAAATGAATGGTATTCATAAAATCCGACCGGCCATCCGTGCTTTTTTTTGATCTTTCATCTTCATGTACTGATAATGCGGGGACGCTTCGCAGCAGGCATGGCGTCGCGAAATCGGACATGGATGGCACTTCTGCAACGAAAAGTTTAAACATATTCGAGCTTATGTCTTAGCCCGCCGTGGCGCCAGCTGATTTGACACGAAGTGTCGGATTTTTCCCTGCGGGCATGCCTGGGCGCAGCTTTTTTAACATCCTGTCGGCGGCTGCATGCGGGCATCCAGCTCGCGTGGTTTTTTTTCGGGGGCCATCGTGCAATGGCTCCCTATCCCGTATGACTACCGCACGCTGTCGTAGACGCTCTTCAGGAACTTTTCCTCGCCCCATTCCTCGTCGTGGGTGACGCCCATTCGGACCACCACCAGCCGCTTTGACGGGAACATGGCGACAATCTGTCCATTGTACCCGCTCATGTAGTACATGTCGGCCGGAAGCGAAGGGAAGGTCCGGTCCTCCGGGTAGCCTTTCGTGCCTGCGTTCAGCCAGAAGTGCGCCCCGTACTGGCCCTTGGGCGCTAGAGGCGTCGGTGTGGTCGAGTATTTCACCCACCCGTCAGGCAGTATGCGCTCGCCGTTCCACACTCCGTCGTTGAGGAAGAGCTGGCCCACGCGGGCCCAGTCGCGCGGCGTGGCGAACATGTAGCTCGATCCCACGAAGGAGCCGGACGCGTCCGGCTCGATGATTGCGGAGCACATGCCCAGCCGGTCGAACAGCTCCCTGCGCGCGAATGCGTACGCGCCCGCGAGCGTGCCGCCGTTCGCGTCGCGGATGATGCGCGCCACGATGTTCGCCGTGCCGCTGGAGTAGTACCACTCGTGATCCGGCTCCGCGCGGAGCGATTTCGCAGCCGCGTAGTCGGACATGCTCCTCGCGCCGTAGAGCATGTCGGTCACGTCCTGGTGGGGCCCGTATATCTCGACGAAGTCGAGCCCGGCCGACATGCGGAGGAGTTGGTCGGGCGTTATCTTCCCGCGCGGGTCGCCTGGTTTCCGCCACGCCGCGACCGGGGCAGGCTTCATTATGTCGAGCCTCTTCTGCCTCACCAGTATGCCGGTGAGGGCGTTGGTCACGCTTTTCGTCATGGACCAGCCCAGGATCGGCATGGAGGGCGTGTAGCCCTGGCCGTAGCGTTCCGCTATGATGGCGCCGTTATACACAACGACCGCGGCCTGCGTGTTGTTGGGGGGGCCGTCCGCGGGCTCGGTGAAGATCGCGTCCAGTGCAGCGGCGATCTTTGCCCCGTCCACACCGGCCGGTACCGCGGGGGCGACCTTCTCGCCCTTCGGCCATGGGCTCCCGGCATCAGGCAGGTTCCGCGACGGCAGACCTGCAGCCTGGTTCACGAGCTCCTCCCGCGTTACGTCGATGGCCAAAGTGCACCCAAGGCCCTCGCGGTACACAGCGGTGAGGGGCTTGCGGAAACCAAGCGCCTTCCCGGTCACGGATTTGTTTGCGTAATCCACGTCAACGCCCACGAGCGAGAAGAGGATATTGGTGGGCTTCACCTCTTTCTCGAACACGTAGACAGGGTCCCTTCCGTCGATGAACACCTGCGAGCACACGTATTTTGCCGCGTACCCGTTCCCTATCGGCAAAGCCGTGTCGATGTAGTATACGCCGTATCCCAGGGCACAGACGAGCGCGGCGGCAAGCATGTATAAAAGCTTTTTCATGATGGCCTCCTGTATTAACGTGAATACATGAGAAAGTTTGGTCGTGGAAGATTATAGTGCACGGCAGGGGGGAAAGTCAAATGGTTTATTAAATCTTGTCCTGTATCTACTGCTCGGTCACGAGATAATTTTCTATGCTTCCCAGGTCCATCCATTTCCTGATATCAAGACCGACACGGACCATGTTGGGGATCATCCGCGTGATTCCTCCGAAAAAACGGGGGGTACTGAGAAGGTCCCCGGTGCACCTGAAGTGCTCTTCCACGATGCCTCCCAGGTCGGGCGATTGCGGGACAATGGGGGCCAGCACGACGTTTCTCACGTAATTCCACATCGGGTGGACGCTCATGCCGAGGGGCGTGTGCCCCTGGTGCCACATGCGGATAAATTCATCCTGCCCGATGCCCCTGCGGGCACGGAACAGGGTAAGAAGCCCCAGGCCGGGTGTTTGTGTCCCCGCGGGCCAGGTGCGTTCATAGGACAGGGGGATGGATTCTTCAACCCTGTAGCCGTGGCAGGGCCCGTCCCAGGAATGGCGCACCCTGGCCGCCCACTCCTGTTCCTTCGATGCTGTTTTTTCCCAGATCGATACCAGGGCAATGCGTTCTTTCCTGTATGGAGTAATTGAAAACAGAGGCGGGTCAACGCCGGTACAATTGACCTTGCATGGAGTCTTCGCATCGGTCAGAACGCGGTGAATGCACGAGTTGAGGACCCTGCGGCGGAATGCCTCCAGCGGCTCGTTCATGCCGCTTTTTAGGAGAAATGAGATTTTTACCATGTCAGGCTCCGGACAATTGATTCCCGTTCGGGGAGGGGTTGGTCCCCCCGTTCCGTGTGTGTCATCCCGCCAGATGCTCGATAAGTATCTTGATCCCGATGGCGACCAGCATTATCCCGCCGATCGCTTCCGCGCGCTTGCCCACAAGCGAACCGACCCTGTTGCCCAGGGCGACACCGGCGACGGAGAAGAGGGCGCAGACCACGCCGATAATGATGCTCGGCAGCAGGATGGGCCGGTTTAGCACGCCGATCGAGAGGCCGACCGCGAGGGCGTCTATGCTCGTGGCAACTGCCAGCACGATGAGCGACCATCCCCGCGAGGGGTCCTTGCGCTCGTCCGCCGGGCAATCGGGGTTCTCCTTCTTGAACGACTCCCTGACCATTTTAAGGCCGATGAACAGCAGTAATGCGAACGCGATCCAGTGGTCGTAGGACCTGATGTAGCTTTCCAGGTACATTCCGCCGAAAAAGCCGATTATAGGCATCATGAACTGGAACAGGCCGAAATGGAAGGCCAGACGGAAATAGTGGCCGAATCCGGGCCTGGCGATGACCATGCCGCATGAGATGGAGACAGAAAAGGCATCCATGGCCAGGGCAATCGCTACAACTATTATCGACAGAAGATCCATGTCTTTTTCTGGCCCATGGTACGGCATTGTCTATTAATAAAATAATGTTCATGAAAAAATCTTTTTTTTAAAAGTAAATATGAATTGATTTTTACGGTTTGTTTGACTATTTTGCCGTCCAGTGATTAAACATAGAAAAAGAGGATTGCATGTGACAAATATACAGGTTCCCTCCTGATTGATATTTGATTGCATCATATCCGGCGCTGATCGTTATACGTAGGGCTTATGCCCGCTTTCCTGACCGGCCGCCCCGGCACCACCTGCCCTGACCACGGCCGGCGTATCGGGACCGGTGGTACATGATCACGCGTTATTCTTCTCAATACAGAGGACACTGCAATGAAATGGTTAGTCAAGTTTTCAGTTGAAAGGCCCTGGACCGTCATCATCGGCACCATCGTTATCACGGTTTTTTTCGCCATCATGCTGGGTACCAAATTCTCCATCAACGTGGACCCCATGAAGTCCTTTTCCCGCAAGATGGACGTTATCAAGTATTATCACCTGACACAGAAAAAGTTCTCCATGAAGGACATGATCCTGATCGGCGTGGAAAACGAAAAGGGCGATATCTTCAACGTGAAGACCCTCCGGTACGTTGAGAGCGTCATCAACCAGTTCAAGGCGCTGAAGGTCAACAAGACCTACAAGAACATAATTACCGACAAGGAAGTGACGGTGGAGGTCCCGTCGAAGCTCTCGCCCAACCAGATCATGAGCGTCATCAACGCGGATGATGTCATGGTTGACAAGATCAACAACACTATCGTGATCGGGAACCTGACCAGCAGGGCACGGGAAAAGGCCGGGCTTCGCGATCCGGACCCGGAAGAGATGAAACGTCTCCCGAAGAGCGACGAGGACCTGGCGAAGCTCATCCCGTTTCTCAAGAAAGAGCTGCAGGGCAACGACCTCCTGAAGGGCACGCTCTTTTCCGCCGACGGGAAGGCATGCGCCGTCATGGTCCCGGTGGAGAAGAGGATCGACAACAAGGTCGAGATCATCAGGCGCGAGATGGTCTTCATGGTGGACGCGGCCAAAATGCGGGAGCGGTTCAGCGGGAAGGACTTCTATTTCCCGGCGAACATCTACAACAGGGAAGTCGACGGAACGACCGTGGACGATGAATACATACAGGATACGGTCGAGTCGAACAAGAAGAAAATACGGAGCTTTATGCTCGATCTCCTCGAGCCAATGGAGGATTATTACCCGGAATTCTATGCGTCCCTTGAAAAGAACGAGGTGAACGAGGAGTACCTGAACAACGCGTTCAGGATGATCGAGAACGACGCGGCCTACGAAAAGCCGGACGTCACGATCACCTACCAGGACTGCATCGACGACCTGTACCGTTTCGTCATCGGCCACATGGACAGG
>JAKJGD010000093.1 GCA_022704585.1 Spirochaetota bacterium
AACAGTCTTCCGCATATCCGTGACGCTGGCCGCGCTGCTCTCGATCGCGTGGCTCGATCCCTTCAAGGACGCCGTTTCGAGCGGGAACGACGAGTACGACATGAAGAAGTACAATAACGCGAAGCGCTATTACGAGAAGGCGGAGAAATACGCCCCGGGCGATAGCGACAGGAAGAAGCTCTCCTTCAATACCGGCGATGCCGACTACATGCTCGAGTCGTTCGACAACGCCCTGACCGGGTTCCAGGAGGCCGTCCAGTCCGGGGACCGCGAGGTGCAGAAAAAGGCATTCTTCAATGCCGGCAACGCCTACCTGAAAATGGGGAAATACCGCGAAGCCATCAACTCATATATAAACGCGCTCAAGATCGATCCCGGCTATGAACCGGCGAAGAAAAACATCGAGTATGTTTTAAAAAAGATGAGCGAGCAGGACAAGGACAAGAAGGACAAGGACGGCAATAATAAAGACAATAAAAAGGACCAGGACAAAAAAAAGGACCCCGGGTCCAACAAGGACCAGAAGCGGGGCCAGAGCCGTGATTCACGCCGGGGCCAGAACCAGATGAGCCGCGAGCAGGTGCAGAACATCCTGCGCGCGCTTCAGAAAAGCCAGGTCCGGCGGGAGCAGGGCCCGAGCGACGAGAGGAGGCATCTTGAAAAGAACTGGTAGCATACTGTTGAGCGCGGCGGTGCTCTTCGCCGCGGCCGCACCCGCGCTGCCGGCGCAGCTCGAGACCGTACTCGAGGAGCCGGCGATCGAGGTTGGGGACAGCACCACCCTCAGGGTGAAAATATCCGGGGACCCAGAAGATGTAAAGCCGGTCAAATACCCGTCGGTGCCGGGCCTCAGGATCGAGTATTCCGGCATGCAGCAGAGTTACCAGTACATCAACGGCAAGTCATGGTCCGGCGTGGAGCTGCTTTTCTCGATCACCGCGCTCCGCAAGGGGCGGTACCGGATTCCGGCCTTCGAGTTCCGGCGCGGCAGGGAAACGCTCCGCTCCGGCGAAGTCGTCCTCGTGGTCAGCGCGACAGCAGGCGGAGGCGGTGACGGGGAAGGCTCCGCTGTCTCCGACGTGCGCCCGTCGGTCGAGCTTTCCGCCCCGGCCGTGTACGTGGGCCAGCCGGTCATCATGCGCTATTATATACTCTCGGCGGGTACGCGGGCCACGGTCCACCAGTTCAGGGAGCTCCCTGAAAACAAGGGCTTCGCCGCCAGGCAGGTCGAGGACCCGGTCCATGACAAGGCCTCCGCGCGGGAGGGCGAGTACGAGAAGACGCACCTGGTGACCTTCGCCCTCATCCCGGCCGGGCCCGGCAATTACAATGTGGGCGGCGGCTCGGCGATCGTGTCCGTTCAGGTCTCGTCCCCGCGCCGCGCCCGGGACTTTTTCGGGAACTTCGGCTTTTCCGACTTCACGCGCCAGCAGGAGCTCGTCTTCGATGCCAGGCCGGTCACGGTCAGGCCGCTGCCGGCCGCCGGCAGGCCCGATGGCTTCCAGGGCGACATCGGAAGCTACACCATGAAAGCGGAGTGCCCTGCCGGAGACATCAAGGTCTTCGAGGAGAAGAAGGTGAGCATCACCGTCACCGGGACCGGCAACCTCGTCACCATGACGAAGCCCGCGCTCGAGCGGGAGGCCCCCGGGCTCAAGGTACTGGCCGAGGAAGGCGAGACGAGCATAGTCCTCGAAGGCGGGAAACTGAAAGGGAGCAAGAAGTTCACCTACACGCTCATCCCGGACAAGCCGGGTCCCGTGAACCCGGGCAGGTTCCGGTTCTCGTTCTTCAACCCGGACAGCGGCAGGTACGAGACGGTGGAGTCGGGCGAGATATCCTTCACCGCGAAGAGCGACGGCGGCGGACAGGCGGCCCGGTTTGACGAGGATACAGGTACGGGGAAGATGGATATGAACATACTTTATATCGCGCTTATAGCGCTCGCGATCGCCGGCATGGTCGTATTCGTGGTTCTGTGGGAGCGGCGGAAGTATCGCCTCGCCACCGCGCTCACGCGTCCGGAAGAGGAGGAGGCCGGGGAACCGGCGCCCCTTGACGAGGACGAAAATTTCATGGAAGCGGCGCGCTGCATCGAGACGACGGACAGGGCCGGCTTCCTCCGTGCGGCTGAAAAAGCGGTGGATCATGCCCGGCGCGCGTTCACCGGCACGGTGCCCGAGAAAGCGGCGGCCGCGGTGTCGAAGCTGAAAGACGAAATATACGGGTTCAAGTACGGCGGCGTCACGATCTCCACGGACGACATGAAGCGGCTCTGCGACGAGATAGCGGTGCTGCGGGGGATGATTCCGAGGAAGAGGAAATAAATTCCGGCGCATTTGACGGGTCCGCAAACGCGATAGGCCCAAACACGACAGGCCCGCAAGCGCGATAGGTCCGCAAGCGCGATAGGTCCGCAAGCGCTTGCGGACCTATCGGTTTACATTTTTTTTGCCTCCTGCCAGAGCTTTTCCATTTCCCCGATTGACATGTCTTCCAGGTTTTTACCCGTCTCCGCGGCGCGCTTTTCGATATGGCGGAACCGTTTTGTGAACTTCGCGATCGTTTTAAGGAGCGCTTCCTCCGGGTTGACCTCGATGAAGCGGAGCAGGTTCGTGATGCTGAAAAGCATGTCGCCCCCCTCCTCGACGATGTGCTTCGTGTCGCCGGTTTCGATCGCCTGCTTCAGCTCCCCGACCTCCTCGTCGAGCTTGCCGGCCACGTCGCCGATTTTCTCCCAGTCGAATCCCACGCGCGACACCTTCTGCTGGACCCGGTAGGCCCGGAGCAGGGCGGGGAGATGGTTTGGCACGCCGTCAAGTATCGATTCCCGGTGCGGCTTCTCCTTCTTCTTTATCTCTTCCCACCGCTCGACAACCTGTCCCGCGTCCTTCACGGTCGCGTCCCCGAACACGTGCGGGTGCCGGAGTATGATCTTGTCGATGATGCCCTGTGCCACGTCGTCGATCGAGAAGTCGCCGCGTTCCCGCGCGATCTCCGCGTGGAGGTAGATCTGGAGCAGCACGTCGCCCAGCTCTTCCTTTATGTGCGCGGGGTCGCCGCTGTCTATAGCGTCGAGTGCCTCGTACGCCTCCTCGATCAGGTAGGGGCGGAGGGACTCGTGCGTCTGCTTTCGGTCCCAGGGGCAGCCGCCCGGGGCGCGCAGGGCCGCGACGATCTCGGCGAAGCGGTAGAGGGGGCGGTCTTCTTTGAATTCCATGGCGTGACTCCAGTTAATTATAGCATCAAGTGATGCTATAATTTAATTGAGTCAATACCTTTTCACGTCATCCCCGCGAAAGCGTGGATCCCTTGGTGTAAGAACTTGTTTTATGGGTGCTATCCTTACGTTGGCGCGCCGCCCGGCGCCGGGTTACGACCGGGAGCCGGTCATGCAATTCATTGCGAGGAGAAGTGGCCTCCCCGGCCTCTCCTCCTCGCGCTCCTCCTCTCCGGGTCCCTCAAGCGCCGGGACAGGCTTCCGGGCAAATTCGCAAATCCGGCTACGCCGGAATTTGCTCATTGCCCTTATAAGGTTTGTCAAAACCGATAGGTCCGCAAGCGCTTGCGGACCTATCGGTTTTGACGTTTGAATGGCCCACGGTTCTCCTCCTGATCACTCCCGGATGGAACTTGTTGTATCAGGATGCGTTGTTATAACATGCGGTACGTTTTCGCTCGAGGCAAACTTCCATGTTTGCTCTCGCGACGCCGGGCATCCGTGCCCAGCGAATTGTAGATAGTCGTTCCCGACGAATAATCGTTTTGATTGCGATGCCGGCGATTGAAAGAGTGTATCTGCCGATAGCAATATGAATTGGACAATGTCCAAAAAATTGTTGACGGGTAATTCGTTATGCGGAATATAATATATCATAAAAAAAGCCGTGTTGAAATAATAACTATAGACTCGTTGTCCGTTACTGATTTTTTTCAATTGCCCTGAAAGAAAACAGTGTGCGTTTAGAATAACGCGTATCACAAGAATTCCGAATTGCGCTGGTTGAGACAAATGAAAAAATCTTATAGAAACATGCCCACACGATTGTCGCAAATCTGCTGTATTGCCATACTGTGTCCATTATGCATGTGCTCCGACTTCCCTGACAGCGTAAAGAAACTGGATGCGCTGGTAACGACGAGTATTTTTTTATGGCCGGGTAGAAATCCTGAAGTCATACAGCCCGACCCGGAAAATACCGGACCTTCATGCAGTTGCGGGAAGAAGAACGAACTGGGATCCTCCATGACTATGTCGGCTAACGATGATTCGGGGCGAGATAACTCTGATATTTTATCGTCTTCAACTGATGCTGGTGTAGATGGTAATAATAATACCGCGAGGTTTATGCATGGTGAACTAATCATTAAATTCCGTAAAGGTGTATCGGAATCGAAGTCGAAAACTTATATATCTAAATCCGACATTGCAATATCAGATAAAATATTGTTCCGAAAAAATACTTCAATAATGCGCAGGATTCGTCTTGCTCCATCTGTTACGGTAGAAAAAGCAATAACCGAATTGAGAAAAAATCCCGATGTCGAATATGTTCAACCAAATTATAAATATAACTTATACACAATACCGGATGATTATGAATTTGCTTCTCAATGGGGTCTACATAATACCGGGCAAACGATAAATAGAACTTCCGGTACCGCGGGTTTTGATAGTAATGCTGTCAATGCATGGGATATAACCACTAACTGTGATGAAGTGATTATAGCGGTACTGGATTCCGGGATAAATTATACTCACCGAGACCTGGCAGCCAACATGTGGAACGGCGTATCGTGTGTTGACGATTTAGGGAATCCTTTGGGCGGCTGTGCAACCGGTTATGATTTCGTTGAAAATGATAAAGATCCGAAGGACATGTCGGAGCATGGGACACATGTCGCCGGTATTATTGGTGCAAAGGGTAACGACGGAAACCGGATTAGCGGGTTGTGCTGGAATGCAAAAATTATGGCAGTTCGTATTTTTGATCCCTCGGGAGGAGGAACGACTGAAAATATTATTTCGGGAATCAATTTTGCCATAAACAATGGCGCAAAAATAATCAACGCCAGTTGGGGGACTACTGAATACGATCAGGCACTCTATGATGCCATCAAGGACGCTCGGGATAATGGTGTTCTCTTTGTTGCAGCGGCTGGAAATTATCACCGGAATAATGATACTTATTCTGTATATCCGGCAAACTTTGACCTTGATAATATCATATCAGTAGCCGCAATCGATCAGGATGGTGAGCTGGCATATTTTTCTTGTTATGGATTAACGTCTGTTGATATAGCGGCCCCAGGAACTAATATATTAAGTGATTATCCTGCCCAAATGGTTGATGCAACTGAATACTTTTCTTCGTGGTCTCGAGAATGGGGATGGGAGTATGAGGACTATATTACATACAATTATATTTTCAAAGGCAGTTTGAGAAATTTTAAAAGTCGCAACCACATGGATTCTAGTGCGTATCGGGTTTTTGATCTTACTGTAAATAATCCGGATTATGTCATGCTTAAGTATAAAGTGTGGAATTATTATATTCAGGAAGATGTTAATTTTGTTCATACAGTAATTGATATCGGTGGACAACGACCCTCAAATATACTCGGTACATTTAATAAGATTAATTTATCATATGTTTATGATTTGACCCCATATATTACTAATCATACTAGCATCGGATTCAGATTCGTTACAACGACCGTTATTCCTAATGAAGGTATTGAAATCGATCCTTTCATGATATCGCGTTGGTATCATTATGAAGATGCAACAACATGCATGTTTAATAACGGGACATCAATGGCTACCCCGTTTGTAACAGGGGTCGCGGGAATGGTATGGTCAGAAAATACCGGACTGACATATGCACAGGTGAAAAGCAAAATATTAAATGGTGCTCGGTTTAATGCCAATCTTACGGATAAAATTGCTGGCAGTAGAATGCTGGATGCAGCCGGGGCTCTCAGCGCCATTCCTTAAATATTTGAACATTGCAAATGGTTTGTAGTGCATCCTCACTAGTAGAGTGTTATCATTAATGGTTCAATGTCTTGAATAAAGTATGTGCAGTGTATACAGATGAATTTGCATGTTAGAATTATTCTCTTGTTCCTCGTGGGAATGCTTGCATTACCTGTTATATCTCAGGCAGCCGGTATCAGCCTGGGGGTTGCAACATGGTATTCGATGTGGGACCCCTACTGGGGAAAATACAAGGCGGGCTTGCAGTTGCCTATCATGCCAATGAGCTCTTTTACTCCACCCGATAATATGTTCAAAGTTGATGTTAAGCCCAATTTTATGTATGGCCCTGTTTTGTCCGCCCGTCTGCCTGATAATGTTAATTTAATTACAAGATTCATGTATGGGCAATTTAATGCACAAAAGAAGGAACAATATTATTTAAACTACCTGGTCATGGATAATATCGGGTTGATCACAAGATATGATGCGGATCTGATGCTTCGCTATCAGTTCCATGATATGGTATATCTAAAGACCGGGTTCAAGTATGTTCATTTTAAATACGAAGTGCTTGGATTGTCTTTGAGTTATATTGGTTTTTTTGCCGCCGGTAGAATCGAGAAAGAGAACACGTATAATGAGTATGCGCCTTTTGCCGGTTTTGGTGTCATGATACCGGCGGTCAAGGATATGCTTTTCATCGAAATCGATTCCGTTTTTCAATTCTGCTTTGCTGATGAATCAAATAAACAATTCACGATCGGAAGAACGGAATTCTCCAGCGATATAACCTACATTCCTCCTTATACGAAACGCAAGAATGTTAAAAAACTCGGTGTCGAAGCCAATTGTAACCTCATATACCGTTTGCCGGTCATCCCCATGAGCATGTCCCTTGGATTCAAATACAATATGTACAAGAAACTCGTTGTTGAAAAAGATAAAGCTTTAGAATACGAGCACCAGTATGGCGCTACCGCCTCGGTTGAATATTATTTTGATATCTCTAAGTCGAAAGCTGGGAACGCTGCATCGCTCAAGCCTGAATAATGCCGGTTATTGCGAGGCCTGTTTACTGCTGCGCGGTATGATGCTCGATCGGTTTTATCGTGTCGATTTCCCTCGATTTGACGCTCATCTCCTCCCGAAGATCATACTCCATCTGCAGGCCCAGCCAGAAATCGGGTGTCGTACCGAAAAACCGGGAAAATCTTAAAGCCGTGTCCGCGGTAATGCTCCTGCGTTTCTTCAAAATCTGGGAAATTCTCGTGGGCGGGATTTTGGTCTCCTGCGCAAGCCGGTAGGCCGAAAGCTTGAAG
>JAKJGD010000094.1 GCA_022704585.1 Spirochaetota bacterium
AGCTCCCCCACGCGTGCTTTCGATAACGCCGCAAGCGATTGCGGCGTTATCAGTACTCGGGCGGAAGCTGGTTTACCTGCGAGAAGGTAAAGACCGGACCGTCCTTGCAGACGAAGTACTTGCCAACGTTGCAGCGCCCGCACTTTCCGATGCCGCACTTCATCCTGTTCTCGAGCGTGGTGAAGATGTTCTCCGCCGAGAAGCCGAGCTTGGTGAGGATAGGCATGGTGAGCTTGATCATGATGGGCGGCCCGCAGAGAAGCGCGATGGTGTCAGCGCTCGAGGGCGCCGCTTTTTCGAGTACCGTGGGAACGAACCCGACCTGTCCCTTCCACTCGGGGGTCTCACCGCCCGGATCGACGGTCGTGATAAGCTTCACGTCGCCGCGCTTGCCCCATTCCTCAAGCTCGTGCTTGTAGACCAGGTCCTGCACCGAGCGGGCGCCGTACACGATGGTGATGTCCTTGAAATTTTCCCGCGTATCGAGCGCGTTCCAGATAACGCACCGGAGCGGCGGGAGTGCGATGCCGCCCGTTACGAAAAGGAGGCTTTTCCCTTTCCACTGGTCGATCGGGAAGGTGTTCCCGTACGGGCCGCGGAAACCGAGGGTATCGCCCACTTCGCGCGATGCCAGGGCCTTGGTGACCCGGCCCATCTTCCGGAAGGTGCACTCGATGTAGCCTTCGCGCGTCGGGGAAGAGGCGATGCAGAAGGTGCTCTCTCCCTCGCCGAAGACGGAGTACTCGCCGAACTGTCCGGCCTTGAAGTTGAATTTCTTCCCCTCTTCCTCGTTTATGAATTCCAGGCGGAAGGTTTTCACGTCCGGCGTTTCCTGTATGGCTGCCGCTATCCGCATGAGGTAGGGTTGGTATACGTTTTTGTCTTCCATTACCGCGCCTCGACTATGTCTTTGATGTGCTGAAGAATGTTCATGTCAACCGGGCAGGCGCGCGAGCACCTTCCGCATCCCACGCACCCGACGACCGAAAGCTGGTCCGGCTGGTAGGAGAACTTGTGCATGATCCGCTGGCGCCAGCGCTGGCTCTGGACATCGCGGGGATTGTGCCCCGAGGTGTGCAGGGTGAAGATGCCGAGCCCGCAGGAGTCCCAGCAGCGGAGCCGCATGCCCCTGTTCGCCTCGGTCTCGTCCTGAACGTCGAAGCAGGTGCAGGCCGGGCAGACGTAGCTGCAGGTGCCGCAGCCGATGCAGCGGAGCGACTGTGCTATCCAGACCGGGCCCTCGAAGGAGCCGGGGAGTTTTTTCTCGAGCTCTTTCAGGTCGAACTGGACTTTCACATCCGCAAGCTGCTTTCCCGCGGCGCTGTCGGCCGCGGCCGCGAAAAGGTCCGGGGCCATGGCTACCAGCGCCGTGCCCTTCTCGGTGACGATCTCGGCAAGGAAGGTGTCGCCGTCTATCTCGGTCAGGAGGATGTCGCTCCCGGTCGTGTCGCCGGGCGAGCCGCCGACAGAGGTGCAGAAGCAGTATTCATCGCACGACGTGCAGCTGACCGCGATGACCGCCGTGGCCTCCGCCCTGGCCCGGTAGAGCTCGTCGTTGTAATCCTTCAGGTACACGGCGTTCAGGACCGCCAGGCTCTTCGCGTCACAGGGCCTGATGCCGAACACAACCGTGGGAGCGGGCGCCGGGGGGCCCTGTTCCATGGCCACGGTGCTCTGCTCGGTCCTGAACCTGAGCATCTCCTCGCACCGGGGCAGGAGCGCGTCCTTGGCCGAGAGCGTTGTCTGTATGTAGCCGGAGGCGACATCGCCGTACGTATCGACTTCCCTGAAAATCGTCCGTCCGTTGCCTTCGACGGGCGCGAGCACCCGCTTTCCGCCCGATTTCAGGGCCTTGAACAGGCCGTCGAGCGAGCTTTTCTTGATCGTTTTTTTCTCTGTCATGGTCGTCTACCTGATGAAGTCTTCTTTGTCTTCCGGCTTGAACGCCGCCAGCACGTAATCGGCCTCCTGGCCGAAGTTGTCCCCGATGTCCGCGATGATCCGCTGCGTCAGGAGATTGAGCGGAATCTTGAGCGGGCAGTTCCGGTAGCAGTCGCCGCAGTTGACGCAGCGGCCCGCAAGGTGCATGGCACGCATGATGTGCCATTCGAGGTTACCCAGCTCGTGTGCCGGAACGCTTATCCACTGGGGCTGGTTGCATTCGACCGTACACCGCGGGCAGTAGCACATGGGGCAGCTGGCCCGGCAGGCGTAGCACTTGATGCATGCCGAGGTCTCCTCCATCCAGAACTTCCAGCGCTCCTCGCGGGTCATGGCGTCGAGCTTTGCGACCGCGGCCGCCTCCTCGGGGGAGAGGGCCAGCGGAATTTTGTCAATGTATTCGTTCATCGATTTGAGATCCGGGAAGTCCAGCACCTGGCCGTCGTCCGATATGCCGATGACGGTGATGTCGCCTTCCCTGAACTGCTCCTCGTACATGAGCTGCTTTATCGCCCGCATGACCGGGGTCCGCGCCACGATCGCGGGTTTTCCGAGCGCTTTCACTTCCTGCTTCGGGAGGTAGACCGCCAGGTTCTGGAGGCAGCGGGCGTCCATAACCAGCGCTCCCGCGTCCTCGGGCTTCTGAATGAAGACGGCGTGAACGCGGTCGCCCGTTCCCCGGCCGTAGCCGATCACCACTTTGACGTCGCCGCCGGAAAGCAGCTCCCCGGCTTTCTGTATGATCTTATCCTGCATGTTCCGTCCTCCAGTTCGCCCGGATCGGGGAGAGGTTCTTGTACTCGTCGTAGGGGCCCAGGGCCCGTATCTCCTTCACCGCGGTGTTGACGACCTCTGCCCACTTCGCGCCCTCGGCCGCCGACACCCAGGAGAAGATGATCCTCCGGATGTCAATCCCCATGAAGTTGAGGAGGGAGCGGAACACGATCCAGCGCCGGCGGGCGTGGAAGTTCCCGGAGGTATAATGGCAGTCGTTGGGGTGGCACCCCGATACGATGATGCCGTCCGCGCCCTTCGCGAAGGCCTTCATCAGAAGCATGAAGTCGATTCGTCCCGTGCAGGGGAGGCGGATGATCCTTACGTTGGCGGCGTACTTGATCCGGCTCGTGCCGGTCAGGTCCGCACCGGTGTAGGTGCACCAGTTGCAGACAAAGGCTATGATTTTCGGTTCGAATTCTGCCATGTCGTTTCTCCTATAATGCCATCAGCTCGGCGAATACCTGCTCGTTGCTGAAGCCCTGCAGGTCTATCGCCTTCACCCGGCAGAGCGCCACGCAGGTGCCGCATCCCTGGCAGAGGCCCGGGTTGATCTTCGCGGCGCGCTTGACCACCGTGCCGTCCCGTGTTTTGATATCTTCCATTTCAATCGCCTGGTAAGGGCAGGCCGGCACGCAGAGCGCGCAGCCCGTGCAGGTCGTGAAGAGCGGGGGAGCGGTGCGGTTTACCACCGCGATGATCGGTTCCCGCGTCAGTTCGCTCTGCGAGAAGAGGGCCGCGACCTTGCTGGCCGCGCCCGAGGCCTGGGACACCGTTTCCGGTATGTCCCGCGGGGCCTGGCAGGCGCCGGCCAGGAAAATGCCGGCCGTGTTCGTCTCAACAGGCCGCAGCTTCGGGTGGGCCTCGGCGAAGAAGTAGTACGGGTCGTAGCTCACGTGGAGCTTCTGCGCCAGCTCTTCCGCGCCGTCATTGGCGACGCTGGCGGTGGCCAGCACCACCATGTCCGCCTTGATCTCGACCGTCGTGTGGCCCAGCAGCGTGTCAGCGCCCTTGACCACGAGCTTGCCGTCCTCCTCGTATATCGTGGACACCCGCCCGCGGATGTATTTCACATCGTCTTCCTCTATGGCCCGGCGCACGAACTCATCGTACATCTTGCCGCCGGAGCGGATGTCCATATAGAACACGTAGGCCTTGCCATGATGCACCTTGTGCTTGTAGAGCATGGCGTGCTTGGCCGTGTACATGCAGCATATTTTCGAGCAGTAGGGAAGGCCCTTGGCCTCGTCGCGGGATCCGGCGCAGGCCACGAACACGACGGTTTCCGGTTCCTTGCCGTCGGAAGGCCGCCTCATCTCGCCCGACGTGGGACCCGACGCGGACGCCAGACGTTCGAACTGCAGGCCCTGGATCACGTCCTTGTACTTGCCGTAGCCGTATTCGGGGAAGAAATCGGGCTGGAGCACCTTGAAGCCGGTGGCGAGCACTATTGCCCCGATGTCGATGTCGAGAATCTGGTCCTCCTGGTCGTAGCGGATCGCCTTCGTGGGGCAGACCTTCTCGCACACCTTGCATTTGCCCTTCAGGAAGAAGGTGCACTGGGTCTTGTCTATGACCGGCTTGTTAGGCACGGCCTGCGGGAACGGGGAGTATATGGCGGGCCGGAAGCCCAGGCCCTCGTTGAACTCGCTCAGGTTTTTCTTGGTGGGGCACTTCTGGGAGCAGAGGGCGCAGCCGGTGCAGAGCTTTTCGTCGACGCAGCGCGCCTTCTTGCGTATCTTCACTTTGAAATTTCCGATGAAGCCCTCCATGCTCTCGATCTCGGAATAGGTGTGCAGGGTGATGTTCGGGTGCTGCGCCACCTCGACCATCCGCGGCGTGAGGATGCACTGGGAGCAGTCCAGGGTCGGGAAGGTCTCGGAGAGCTGGGACATGTGCCCGCCGATCGAGGGCTCGCGCTCCACCATGACCACCTTGTGGCCGGCGTTGGCGATGTCCAGCGCCGCCTGGATG
The DNA here is from genome assembly GCA_022704585.1 of Spirochaetota bacterium. Next base: position 4,690 of record JAKJGD010000094.1, read on the forward strand.
CCGGCGATCCCGCCGCCCAGCACGAGCGCGGTCTTGGTGACCGGCACCTTGATGGAGTAGAGGGGCTGGTTCTTTTTCACCTTCTCGACCATCTTGCGGACCAGGTCGGTGGCCTTCGCGGTCGTGGCATCGTTCTTCTCGTGGACCCACGAGCAATGCTCGCGGATATTCGCCATCTCGCACAGGTAGGGGTTCAGCCCCGCCTCCGCGCAGGCCCGCCGGAACGTGGGCTCGTGCATGTGCGGCGAGCAGGCGCTCACGACGATGCCGTCGAGCTTGTGCTCCTTTATGGCGTCCTTGATCATGGTCTGCCCCGGGTCGGAGCACATGTATTTGTAGTCAACGCTGTACACGACGCCCGGTACCTTTGAAAGGGACTCGGCTACGCCGGGGCAGTCAACCGTGGCTGATATATTGGTTCCGCAATGACAAATGAAAACTCCGATACGTGACATTTACGCTTCCTCCGTCTGCTCTGATTGCGCTGCCGGGGTGGCAGCCGCTGCCGCGACCTTCGGCTTTGCGGGGGCCTCGGCCTCGGCCTTTGCCTTCTCCGGGAACCGCACCTTCACGATGTGCCGCTTCAGCCCCAGCTCCTTCTCGCCGAGCCCCATGGCCAGGCCGATCGCCTGGGTGATATATATGACCGGTATGGTGTAATTCTGTCCCGCGGCCCTGTTGATGAAATTCCGCCGCATGTCAAGATTGGAGTGGCACATCGGGCAGGCCACGACGATCGCCTGGGCGCCTTTCCTCACCGCGTTGCCGACAATCTTGCTCGACAGCTTGCCGACAAGGTCGGTGCGGGAAATCGAATGGCCGGCGCCGCAGCATTCCACCTTGAAGTCCCAGTCCAGGGCCTTTGCCCCGATCATTTCCACCAGGGTGTCCATGGTGCGCGGGTCTTCGGTCCGGTCGAAATTCACCACCTTGGGCGGCCGCACCAGCAGGCAGCCGTAGTAGCAGGCCACGTCCTTGTCAAAGGGCGCTGTTACCTTTTCCCTGAATTTCTCCGCGTGGCACTCGAGAAACTCGAGCATGTTGAGCGGCCTGACCGTCCCCCGGTATTCCATTCCCGTTATCTCATTGATGCGCGCCCGCAGCGGCGCATTGTCCGCAAGCTCGTGCCGCGTCGCCATGAGCCGGCCGTAGCAGGCCGCGCAGGGGACCAGCACCTCGTCCACGCCCAGCGTTTCCGCGAGGGAGAGTATCCGCGCGGGAAGGGCGAGAGACAGCTCGTTGTTGAGCGCGTGCGCCGACGATGCGCCGCAGCAGTTCCAGTCCGGCACATCGAGGAGCTCAAAGCCCATCTTCCCGACAATCGCGCGCAGCGATTCATCGTATTCCCGCGAGGACCCGAGGAGGGAACAGCCCGGATAGTATGCAATCTTTGTCATTTGGCCGCCTCCATACGGGTTTTACCCGCCTTCTTGAAAATTTGCGACATGTTTTTCCTGTTCTTGATCAGGTGGGGGAAGAGCTTCAGCTTTCCCTTGAAAAACAATTTTGGTGCAATGAGGACGTCCTGGAACAGGTGCCATGAGCGCGCCTTGTACCCGGCGATCAGCCCCACCTCGTACAGCCTTCCGACGTAATGTATAGAATCAAGGAATGTCTTGTAGAAGGACACGAAGTCTTTCGCACGCGGATTGACCATTTTCAGGCGGACTGATTCGCTCCGGAGGAAGTCCATCATCTTCGGGATGTCGACCTCCTGGGGACAGCGGGCGTAGCACATCTCGCAGGTCAGGCAGACCCAGGGAGAATAGGCCCGCAGCACGGTTTCCTCGGCCCCGTCCAGCCCAAGCTGGAGAAGCCGGAGTATATGGCTGGGGGTGTAGTCCATTTCATCCGCCATAGGGCAGCCCGCGGTGCACTTGCCGCACTGGTAGCAGCGTGTAACCGATACGCCGGTTGCCTGGTGGAGCCTGCCCGCCAGGGTATCGACAGCATGATCATGGATAGTTGCGCTCATGGGGGGTCTCCGCAAATATTAGAGATATCAAACAATTGGAATTGTTACAAAACCGGTATTTTCGAATGATCATCGCTTCCGGTTTACCGAACCGGTTTATGATGGAACATCCCATTTCCTACAGATTCTGAAGGGGCCGGCATTAATTCCTGGCTGCTTTTCTTAAGAATAACGTGTACAGCAAGCGTTAAATTCCGATTTGCAGCAGATTTGACGCTAAAAAAACAGGCAACTTTTGTCAATGAAGAAAATTCGTGTTTCAGGGTGAATATTATACAATATTGCAGAGATAAACGCCTTTTCCCGGTATTGTGCAAGGTATTGTGCGATAAAAATGGCCCTCACTGGATAGCCGATAGGCATGCGAACGTTTGCGGATCTATCGGCGCCGGGTTATGATGACCCGGTTCAGCCGGTCGAGTCTGACACGCAGAAGGAGATCCGGTCGGGCAGGAGGCCGCGAATCCCTGAAAACGATTCGAATTTTTCCAGGCCGGGAATACCACCAAATTCTGGTTTACGCCCGCTCCGGATCATGCTAGCATGACGCCGATAAAATGCGACGGTTTCCAACGGTACATGATTAACATATACTCGTACAGGAGATTGAGCATGACT
>JAKJGD010000095.1 GCA_022704585.1 Spirochaetota bacterium
CCGGGGCGTATTTCTCCGCCTTCTCGTAATAACGCTTCGCGTTATTGTACTTCTTCATGTCGTACTCGTCGTTCCCGCTCGAAACGGCGTCCTTGAAGGGATCGAGCCACGCGATCGAGAGCAGCGCGGCCAGCGTCACGGATATGCGGAAGACTGTTGTCCTGGACATCGGCATCCACCATTGAAGTGTTATGCTTTGAGGGCCGCGGCCGTGCGCCGGCCCTCTTTCCTGTAGACCGCCCGGGGCCGGAAAAGTTACCCCTGGCCCGCCGGGTTGCAGCCGCATTCGCCGTTCCCGTACAGGGAGCAGCCCCCGCCGAACGACCTGCTCCTCGTCAGGGCCGTATCGGCCTTGAGGAGGAGGCCCTTCATGTCCTCGGCGTGTCCCGGGTACGACGATATGCCGATGGACGCGGAGATCGTCCGGTTCTCTATTCCATCATACGGCTCGGCGGTAACCGAGGCCATGATCCGGTCGGCTACACGGCGGGCCGTCTCCGGTTCGGCCTGGTGAAGAATGATCCCGAACTCGTCCCCGCCGCAACGGGCAACCGTGTCGCCGCCGCGGCACTGCTTCTGCAGCCGCTCGGACACGCTTTTCAGGACGCCGTCCCCGGTCTGCCTGCCGAAATCGCTGTTTATCTGCTTGAGTCCGTCTATCTCCATCAGGAGGACGGAGAAGCTCTTCCTCTCCCTCCGGGAAGCGCTGATCTCCTGGAGCCCCCGCTCCTGGAAATAGCTCCTGTTGTAAAGGCCGGTAAGCCCGTCGACCAGCGGCGTATACCGGTACGGGTCGCGGTCGGCGTTCAGGATCTTCCTGTTCCCGATAACGCGGTCCAGCACCATCAGGAGATGGTCGCGCTTCACCGGCCGGGTGACGAAATCGTCGGCCCCTTCGCTGTAGTGCTCTACCGCCAGCGAGCCGGAGCCGTGTCCGGCGATCAGGATTATGCCGGCGCGATTGTCAAGGTCCCTGATGCGCCGGACCAGGTCTCTGCCGCCGTATATGAGAGAAACCATGTCAATGATGATAATGTCAAAGCGATCCTTCTTCAATAGTTCCGTCAGGGCGCGCACGAGCTTCCTGCCGCCGGGAAGAACGGTCATCCCGTATTTTGCCTTAGGAAGAAACTCTTCGATGGTAGCGGAAAGCGGCGTGTTATCGGTCAGAAATAAAATACGATGCTCTGTCTCTGGTACACTCATGAAAACGACCCCCCCGGGCTTGATTTTTTGGTCCCCGCCTGCGGCGTACGAACGCTGCGGAAACTTTTTACGGCAGGGTTGGTTCACGTTCAGAAATTGTCAATGATTTTCCGGTCCCGGGCATGGACAATTCAAGCACATGCATTGTTCGCCCAATGAACGTCATTCAGAGGCGCGGTAATAGGCGCTGTTGCGGAAAAGAAACTCCGCCATGATGTGATTCACGCCATCGTGATCTTCCCGCATCACCATGTGGCCGCATTCGTCTATCATGAAGCAGTCATCGGCGCCGAAGCGGCGGGCATACTCCGCGCCGTGCGCGGCGGAGAGGATGTGGTTCTGCCTGCCCCATATCATGCAGCAGGGAGGGAAGTCGCCGGGACGCACGGCGCAGTCGAGCTTGCGGAAGCTCGCGAAGTTGGAGAGCAGGTTGTAGAGCACGGGCATCTGCTCCTGGCCGGCGTAGAGACAGGCCAGGTGGTCCTGGAACGATTCGTCCGGGTCGCCGGTCTTCCCGTAGAGGATGCCGAACCCCATCATCCTGACTATGCGCGAGAAGCCCCGGATATCAGCCACCTGGGCGAAAACGTTCCGTATCCTGGGGTTCTTTTCAATCATCCGGTACATGTAGCCGAAAACACCGTGAAGGAGCGTCTGCTCGGTGGCCAGGTTGAAAAGCACCAGGGCGCGCACCTTCCCGGGACTTTCCAGCGCGTACTGCAAGGCCATGGCGCTGCCGATGCAGTTGCCCACAAGCACGGGGCGCTCAACGCCAAGGTGCTCGATGAAAGCGCGGAGATAGTCGGTGTAGAAATAAAGCGAGTAGTTGATATACGGCTTGTCCGACGAGCCGTAACCGGGGTGGTCCGGAGCGATGACGCGGTGGCTGGTGCCGAACAGGGCGGTCTGGTAATCCCAGATCCTGTGGTCATTGCCGCCGTTGTGGAGGAGGATTATCGGGATGCCCCGCCCTTCATCCTTGTAGCTGACATGATGGTCTCTGAAGACAAACGTTTTCATCGGCGACGCCCCTGCGGTCACTGTCTTATCCCGTGATGACGCCGTCCCGGAGCGGCTTCCACCAGGTTGCCCCGAGGAGCATGGTCTTGAAGACGGCGTTCACGGTCCCCACGCCTCTCCGCCGGGCCACGGGCAGGGCGATGAAAAGCTGGAGCGCATGGAGACCCGCTGACGCGGCAAGGTCGAGCCACCAGGCCGCCCTGAGCAGCCAGTGCTCCAGGGGCACGGCGAACCCGGCGAGAATGTAGAGCCACCCCAGCACCGGGATCGCCATCGCGTAATAAACCGTCCGGGTACCGTATTTCATGTTTACCGCCCGTCAATTATAATTTTGCTGCGCGTAGACGCGCCGCACCCATTCCTCGGTTCGCAGCAGGCCTTCCTGCATGGACACCGCGGGCCTGAAGCCCAGGTCGCGCGTCGCGGCCGAGACGTCGAACCAGTGGCTGGTGCCCAGCTCGTCCACGACATAGCGCGTGAGGAGCGGCTCCTCCCTGATTCCCAGGAGCCGGTACGCGCCTTCCATGACCGCGGCCGCGGCGCGGGCCGCGCGGAGCGGGAGGGACTTCTTCACCGGGGCGAATCCCGCCCAGGTGAGTATCAGGTTCACAAGGGTCCACAGCTTCACCGGCTCGTTCTGGCAGATGTAGTAGATGCCGCCGGAGAGCGACGGGTCCTTCATCAGGCGGTCCGCAGCCATGATGTGCGCGTCTGCCGCGTTGTCCACGTAGATGGTGTCCACCATGTTCGTCCCGTCCCCGATCCGGACGATCCTGCGCGCCCGGGCCACGATGCGCGGCACCAGGTGGTTGTCGCCGGGGCCCCAGATCACGTGGGGGCGAAGGATCAGCGCCGGCAGCCCCCGCTTCGCGGCCTCCAGCACCGCCATTTCCGCCAGTGCCTTTGTGGCCGGGTAGTGCGAGTGGTGCCTCTCCGAATAGGGAAGCGACTCGTCGGAGCCGCAGATCTCCCGCCCGTCGATCACCACGCTGGGGGTGCTGGTGTGCACCAGCGCCGCGACGCCGTTTACGCGGCACGCCTCGATCACGTTCTCCGTGCCGGTGACGTTGGTGCGGTAGTAGTCCCGGTAGTCGCCCCACGAACCAGCGCGCGCAGCCGCATGGATCACGGCGTCGGCGCCGCGGCAGGCGTCAACCAGGCTTTCCCGGTCGGCAATATCGCCCTTCACCTGTTCCACGTTCGGCAGGTCTATGTCCGGGTAGAAATTCCGGGCGACACTGCGGACCCGGTCCCCCCGCTCCGCGAGCTTGCGCACGATGGCCGAGCCGAGAAACCCGCCGCCGCCGGTTACGATTATCAGTTTTCCCTGTTTCATTTCACCTCTCCTGCGGCCCACACGGCCAGCTGTTCGCGGAAAATCTTCGCGTTGTGGCGCACGTCCACGGGGAACGAGGGGTGAAAGAGGACGATCCCGATCTCCTCCGTCAGCGCGTTTCTCCGCGCCAGGGCCAGGAGCTCCTTCCGTATCCCGCTCTTCCTCGCCAGCGACGCCTTCTCCCGGAGCTCGATGCATATGGCAGGCGTCTTCACCGCGCCGTCGCCCAGGCCCACGAGGGCGCTGCGGAACACGTCCGGATGATTGTTGAAGACGGCTTCGCAGGGGACGGTGTAGAGCTCGCCCCGCGCGGTGCGCACGCGGTGCTTCATCCTGCCGCACATCCATATCCTGCCCTTCGCGTCCTTCCAGCCGAGGTCGCCCATGCGGTGCACGGTCTCCTTCCCGCGCCGTATCTTCGCCATCGCGTCCGCGTCGGGCCGGTTGTGGTACCGCGTGCTTACCTGGCGGCCGCATACGGCGATCTCGCCGATCTCGCCATCCGGCAGCTCCAGGCCGCTCGACCAGCGGCGCACCGGCCCGTCCATGATTTTGATGATACGCACGTCCATGCCCGCCGCGGGGCGTCCCACGCAGTTTCCCCTCCCCTGTTCGCTCAGGCGGCGCGTGTCGTTCAGTATCTCCTTCCCGCTGATCGAGGCGATGGGAAGCGCCTCCGTGGCGCCGTAGGGCGTGTACACGTCTCCGCCGTGCTCGAGCATGGCGGAGAAGTCCTCGATGACGCGGGGAGACACGGGAGCTCCCGCTGTAATGACCCGCTTCAGGGACCGGAGCTTTATCCCGCGCTCCCTGCCGTAGCGCCCGACCCGGCCGGTGAGGGCCGGCGAGCCGAACAGGTAGGTGACGCCGTGGTCCAGTATCGGCTCTATGATGTTCTCCGGGTTGACCTTCGCCGGCTTCGTCGGGTCCATGTCGGGCAGCACCGTGGTGGCGCCCAGGCAGCCGTCAAAGAGCGCGAACGCGGGGAAGGTGTGGAGGCCGATGTCCCCGTGCCCGACGCCGTAGGCCGACCGCAGGCTCTCCACCTGCGCCTCCATCATGCCCCAGGTGAACTCTACACCCTTGGCAGGGCCGGTGCTCCCGGTGGTGAAGGCGATCATGGCCAGCTCGTCCGCCTTCGTACCTGCAATCGCGCAGGGTGTGTCACCCTCCTCCCTCACCTGCCGGAGCGACAGGCCGCCCCAGAAGAGACGCGGCCCCGCCGTGACGGCAATCTTCACGCTTTTAAAGAAGCGCGGCGCGATGGTCCGCAGTACGTGCGCGACCGGGATGCCGATGAAGGCTTCCGCGCCGGTGCTGGCGAGGCAGTGCAGCATGCGCCGTACGCCCATGCCCGGGTCCACGAGGACCGGCACGGCCCCCGCCCTGAGGAGCCCCAGCATGAGGCCGAAAAACTCCACGCCGGGCTTCACCATGACAATGGTCTTCACGCCGCGGCCTATGCCGGCGCGCGCCAGGCCCCGGGCGTAAGCGTCACCCGCCCGTTCCAGCGCGGCAAAGGTGAGGTGCGCGTAGGCCATGGTGCCCCTGCGGTCGCGCCGCACCGGCCAGATTACGGCCCGGGCGTGGGGATGGCGCCGCGCCATTTCCCTGATGCGGGAAGATATATTGACTGTTTTCGAAAGATTCAAAGATCCGGTATACATGTCGCGATTCCTCTCCTAGAAGTTATAGAGGGCGCAGCCTGCGGTGACCCCCGAGCCCACGGCAAGGAAGACCGCTTTCGTCCCCCGGACCGCGCGCCCGAGCCGCAGTGCCGTTTTCAGCGCGATGAAGGGCGACGTGGTATGGGTGTCGCCGCCCGTTTCATCCAGCACGTTCACGATCGATTCGGGGGCCACGCCCAGCGTCTCAGGCAGCCTGCCGAGGAAACAGGGCGAGATCTGTGAGGGCACCACCAGGCCGATATCACCGGCCGCGAGGCCCTCGCGTTCCAGGAGCTCCCCGAATACCGTCCCGGCGCATTCGAGGTAGATGTCATCGAGCCTGTCGGACTTCTCAATGCGGAGCCTGCCCTTTTTCCTGAAGAGCTCCACCCGCGCGGTGCTCGCGTCCCCGTGCTCCTCGAAAGTGCGGAAGACAAAGGAGCCGAAGCCGCGGTGCGCGTCCGGGCTCCGGTCCAGGATCACGGCCGCGCCGGAACGCGGGTACGCGTATGCCGGGTCGGGCCGGGCATCGGTATTAGCGTCGCTCGACACGGCCATTCCCACCCGGATCGTGCCCGACTTCATGAGCGCGTCGGCCACCTGGAGCGCGGAGAGCATCCCCACGCCGCCGTTGGTAAGATCGAATGAAAAAGACGTCGTCGTTCCGAACCCCGGGTTGATGCCGAGCCTTTCCTGTATGAACGCGGCCATGGCCGGCTCCCCGCAGTGGCCGTCGCGGAACATGCCGGCATTGATGAGCGTCTGGACCTCCGCGGGACCGTACCGCGAATCATCAAGGCAGCGCTTCCCGGCGGCCACGGCGTGGTCCACCGATCCCAGGGTAAACAGCCTGCCGCCGGGCATGCTCACCCCGATGCTTTCTATCCTGCTGCGCATATGCTTTCCCCCCCCTTGCCGTTAAGGCTCCTGTAGCGATCGGGCAGGTCGTCCATGGTGTACGAGCACTGCCCCATGATAAGGCCCGAGGCCTGGATCATGAATATGATGTTGCTGCCGGTGAAGACCCTGCCGTCCATGAGGGTCTCGTGGAGCGCCACGAAATGGCTTGTGGTGGACGGGTTGCCGTACCTGTCAACGATGGAGACGCCTTCCATCTGCCGGTCGGTGCCAAGGTATTCCATGAGGGTTTTCCCTCCCTTGCGAATGGCCCGCGACGAGGTCTGGTGGGGGATGATGGCATCGATCCTGTCGACGGTCCATCCCGCCCGGTCTATTGACTTCTTGAAGAACGGGTCCTTGATCTTCATCGCCGCCTTCTGGAGCCGCACCGGCCTGGTGATCATCACCGCGCCCGGGCCCTTCTTTGAGGGATGGGCCACGCAGAGGCCGCTGTGTTCGGGCACGGTGATCATGTCAAGGTTGTGGAAGCCGACGCTGCCGCCGCGGCTCCCCTCCATGATGACGGCCGCGCCGGAATCGCCCACGGTGAGCGACGCGAGCTGCCCGTCGAAGCTTGAGCGGATCTCCTTCGTGGCCTGGTCCGCCAGGTGGGTGATCGACTCGCCGCTCACCACGATGCCCGTTTTGACGACGCCCGCCCGTATCATGCTGTCCATGATGTAGATGCCGGTGAACATGCCGGCGCAGGCGTTCACCACGTCGAAGGTCATGGCCCCCGACGCGCCGATGCGCCTCTTGATCTGCGACGCCATGGAAGGCTCGAAGCAGAATACCTTCTCCCTGTCGCAAAGCCTCGATATGCTGCACGAGATAATCAGGCCGATCTCCCCCGCATCGTATTTAGACATGGCCAGCGCCTTCTCCGCCGCCTTCACCGCGAGGTCCAGGGCGAACTCGTCCTTGCCCACGACCCTGCGCTCGCGTACGCCCGTGAGCTTTTCCAGGTCCCACCGCGGGCGCTTCCTGCAGCGCGACATCAGCTCCTCGGTGCTGAGAACCTTCTCCGGGAAATATACCCCCAGACTTTCAATCCTGCTCTTCATTCATAACCCCGTTACACGTTTATATTTTTGCCACGCTCTTGCAGGGGACGGCCGGCTTCATCAGATACGTTGATTAAAAGATGAACCG
>JAKJGD010000096.1 GCA_022704585.1 Spirochaetota bacterium
GGTGGCGGATGCATACGAATCGAGAGGGTATGACTTTGTAGCGTTCACTGACCACGATTATCTTTTAAAGCCGAATTATCGCGAGATGTACGATCAGGTCCAAACGGACATGATTATCTTTCACGGCATAGAGATAACGGCTTTCGTCCGGGGATACATTCACGTCGGGAAGATCGAGGGTGATGCGGAAACTCTCCATATCTTCAACCACATCGGTGAGTATGACATGACGCCGGATCAGGTGCTGGAGCGAATGGCCGAGCTTGAAAAGATGTATCCCCTTGACGCGGTGGAGATTACGACAAAGGGGTTCCGGGACACGGTGTTCGAGTCGCTGAACATCAAGTATCCCAAGATCGCGTCCGACGATTCACATACGCTTGTCGGCATCGGGCGGGCCTGGGTTGAGCTCGACGCAAAGCGCGACAAGGATTCGATAATCCGGGCCATAAAGCAGGGCTCTTTCTGGAACTGCTACGTGTGATTGCAGGGAATGGGGGCTGCTGATACCGCGCCGGCTGGGTGTGGATAAAAGCAGACCGGTATAATAATTGAGGAGGCTTATGGTGATCCTTTATCTTTTCAGAATGTACAGGAGGATGGGTAATGGGTAAAAGAATTGCGATCTGTGGAGTTGCGCAGATTAAAAATGAGCCGGCGTATGACCATATGCGTTTCCAGAACATGCTGCTCGAGTGCCTGGAGCCGGTCATGGAACAGACCAAGGTGACCTTTGATCTTGATAAGGGCATCAGGAATATCATCACCTGCTCGGATGACGTGTTCGACGCGCGGACCATATCCGACAACGGTGTGACGGACGTGACGGGCGCACACTTCCGCGGGGAAGAAAAAATGGCGCAGGAGAGCATCAATGGCCTCGGCTACGCGATGGCCAGCATACTCAGCGGCCATGACGACGTGATACTCTTCATGGGCCACTGCAAGGAATCGCAGGGAGAGAGCCGCAGAATGGCAACGAACCTGGCCTATGATCCATTTTATTGCAGGCCTCTCGGCATGGATTTCCAGAACGTGGACGCGCTCCAGGCCCGGGCATACATGGAAAAATCGGGCGTTACGGACAATCACCTCGCGAAGATAGTGGTTCGCTCCCGGAAGAACGCGAAGATGAACCCCTATGCGCGTGAGAACAAGCTCGTCGATGAAAAAGAAGTTTTAAATTCGCCAATGTACCTGGACCCGCTGCGGGAGCTCTACGTGTACCCGGTAACCGACTGGGCGTACGCCATGATTCTCTGCTGCGAGGAACGTGCCAGGGAATTCACGAAAAAACCGGTCTGGATCACCGGCTACGGCAGTTGTATCGACCGGTATTTCCTCGGCGACAGGGACCTCTCGGGGAATTTCTCGCTCAAGAATGCGGCGCAACGTGCCTATGAAAAGGCCGGCATCAAGGATCCGAAAAAAGATATACAGGTCTTCGAGCTCAGCGACCATGCGGCGCACCAGCTTCCGATGTGGGCCGAAGGCGTCGGCATTGCGGAAGAAGGCAAGGGCGGAAAATGGATCGATGAGGGCGGCATGGATAAGTACAACGTGAACCTGTCCGGCGGACAGCTCAACGGCAACCCGCTGCTGCTTGGCGGCGCGGCCCGCGCCATCGAGTGTTACTACCAGCTATCAGGCCAGGCGGGCGAGCGCCAGGTCAAGGGCGCGAAAAAGGCCGTGGCTCAGGCTGCAACCGGCGGCGCCGGCCAGCACCAGGCCGTTTTAGTAATGGAAGCGTAGGGAGGTTTGACAATGGCACACAGAAAGAAAAACAGAAATGTCGGCATAATAGGAATCGGACAGACGAAGCATTCCAGTCACCGCGAGGATGTCAACCAGCCGGAAATGATACATGAGGCTGTCAGTCTGGCCTTAAAGGACGCGAACCTGACCATGAAGGACATAGACTGTGTCGTTCACGGCAACATGGAGCTCTTCGAGATGATCCACCAGCCGGACATGTGGCACACACTGGGCACCGGCGCTTTCGGCAAGGATACGATCAGGATAACCACCGGCGGAACTGTCGGGGCGACCATATGCTGCGCTTCGGACAACCTCGTGGCGTCCGGGATGTACGATATCGTCATGGCGATCGGGTTCGAGAAACAGCAGGAGGGGCACACGACGGGCGGCATAACAAACATGGCGGACCCCCTCTGGTTCCGCAAGATACAGGCGGGCGCACTGACCGGTTCCGCGGCGTATGATGTCCAGCGAGAAATTGGCGTGGAGCGCGCTAACAGGGCATCGATGACATACCGTATCATAATGGACAAGCATGCGGGGCTCAATCCCAATGCCCACCGGTCGTTTGGCCTCGATTTCAGCCAGATCGACGACCTCATCAAGAGCTCTCCGAAGCTTGTCGGCGACCTCAAGCTTATCGAGATGTGCTCCCAGTCTGACGGTGCATGCTGCGTTATTTTTGCCTGCGAGAAAAAAGCGAAGGAACTCAGCAAAAATCCGGTCTGGGTGCGTGACCATATCACCAAGCACAAGGAAGAGACCTTCACCATTTTCGGATATGATAAAAAATATCCCTGGCTCAGGACGCATAAAGTCGCGGCGGAGGAGCTTTTCAAGCGGAATGATATTAAAGATCCGTTTAATTATTTCGACGTGTTCGAGATGTACGATCCTGCGACATGGTGGGCAATGGACTGGATCAAGGACTTCTTCGGCCTGCAGGGAGATGAGCACATCAAGCTTATTGAGAACCATGAAATCATGATCGGCGGCACAATGCCCATCAATCTGTCGGGCGGTGTTATCGGGTCGAACCCCATAGGCGCGACTGCGATGATCCGGGTGGCCGAGGCCGCGCTCCAGGTGCGCGGAAATGCGGGCGCGCACCAAAATCCGACCCCGGTCAAACACGCGCTCGCCTCGGGCTTCGGCGGCACCATGTGGACGGTACTCACGATGCTTGAGAAGGAACTTAACTGGTAGGAGGAGAACCATGGCAGAATACTGGGGAATAAAAGTAGAAGATATATTCAACTCAATGAAGGAACGCTTCCGGCCCGAGGGCGCCAAGGATGTCGACGCGATTTTCGGCTACGACATCAAGGACGAGGGTAAGTGGAAGCTGACCGTTAAGAGCAACGGCATGACGCTCGAGAAGACCGACGACCTGTCGAGCTGCGTGTCGGTCATGAAAGCGGACGGCGAGACCTTCGTGGGTGTGAACACCGGCAAGGTCGACGCGACGAACGCTTTCATGGGCGGCAAGGTCAAGGTCGACGGCGACATGGCCGCCTTCGGCAAGACCGGGAAGCTCTTCCGCAAGTTTGTCATTGCTAAAAAGGAAATGTCCACGAAGGAATATCTTGAGAACATGTTCGCGACTGTCGTTCCGCGCTTCAAAGCCAGCGAGTCGGAAGGGCTTGACGCGTCCTTCGCCTTCGATCTTGGCGGCACGGACGGCGGTAAGTGGACCGTGTTCATAAAGGACAAGAAGTGCACGGTCACGACCACCATCGAGGGGAAACCCTCAGTGACCCTTGAATTCAACGAGGCCAGGGACTACGTCGACTTCATTTTAGGAAAGATAGACGCCCAGAGCCTTCTTGCAGGAGGCAAGGCCTCGGCAAAGGGCGATATTAACATGATGCAGACCAAGTGGCCGGTACTCTTCGAGAAATACAAGGACCCCCTGGGCGGCGGCGTACCCGAGCAGGAGCTGCTCGCGATCAAACGGACCATATCCGTGAACCAGCGCTACGCGACCGGGCCCGTAATGGGCAGGTTCCTCAAGGGCCTCAAGGAGAAAAAGATAATCGGGAACAAGTGCCCCGCGTGCGGACGCATGCAGATGCCGCCCCGAGAGGTGTGCGCAGAATGCCGCGTGCGCGCCAGCGACTTCGTCGAGGTGGGCCCCAAGGGCGAGGTACGGTACATGGACATCGTCTATTATGCGATGCCCGACCCGCTGACCGGCATTGCCCGCGAGACCCCGTACGGGTCGATCAACGTCCTCCTGGACGGGTGCAAGGGCAACGAGACGCTGCCGCACTTCATCCGGAAGGACCAGATCGAAAAGATCCAGATGGGATGGAACGAAAAAAAGGGTACGCGCGTCCGCCCCGTGTGGGAAGATAACCGGATCGGCGACATCTGGGACATCAAATATTTCGAGATAGACGAGTAAGGAGCAGTGACATGACAAAACAATTGAAAGGATATGAAGACAGCTTCATCGTTGAAGGAAAAATGGCGCTCCCTTACACCTACTTCGCCGGCCGCGTGGGCAGCAAGTTCATCACGACCATCCGCGACCAGAAGAAGATCATGGGAGTGAAGTGCCCCGCTTGCGGGATTGTCTACCTGCCCCCGCGGCAGGTGTGCGACAAGGACTTCACCGATATCCGCGATAACTGGGTCGAAGTCGGCAAAGAAGGAACGGTAACGAATTTTACCGTCGTGCGGTATGACGACAAGCACCTGCCGCGGAAGGCGCCCTTCGTGCTGGCGCTTGTCAAGCTGGAAGGCGCGGACACGCCGTTCATGCATATCGTCGAGGAGTGCCCGATCGACAACGTGAAGATCGGAATGAAGGTAGAGGCCGTGTTCGCGGATAAGACGACGAGCACCATTCTCGACATAGATCATTTCAAGCCGGCAGCGGAAACGCTTTCGGTCCACGAGCGCAACAAGGCAAGAAAACAATGGGTTCCGTCAGACGAGCCCGAAACTCAAGAAAAACGGAAAGGGGGAAAACCAGACATGTCAAAACCAGCTATTCTCACGGCAGCGCTGACTGGCGCAGCCACAATGAAGAACCAGAACCCGAGCGTGCCGTACACGCCCGCAGAGTTCGCGGAAGAGGCGTACAAGTGCTATAAGGCCGGGGCGGCCATGGTGCACGTGCACGCGCGCATGGACAACGGTTTCGCGACGCACGAGCATGACCGTATTCGCGAGACCCACGACGCCATCAAGCAGAAGTGCCCCGAGCTGATCGTGAACCTGAGCTCGGCCGTCGGCATGGGCAAGACGGCGGAACAGCGGATATCCCAGATCGTGGCGATCAAGCCGGAGATGGCCTCTCTCAACACGAACACGATGAACTTCAGCATCATCGACCGGAAGACCGGCAAGATCTTCATCGACTTCGTGTTCGAGAATACCTTTACCATGCTGCAGGATTTCGGCAAGGCGATGGAAGAGAACGGCGTGAAGCCGGAGATCGAGGTCTACGATATGGGCGGCCTGGACAACGTTATGCTGATAGCGAAGCAGGGATTCTTCACCGATCCGATGAACTTCAACTTCGTATGGGGCGTGGCCGGAGGACAATCTTTTAGAACGGATGCTTTCATGGCACTGATGAACGCCCTTCCCGCGAAAGCGAACTTCACCACCTGCGGCGTGGGCACGGACGAGTTCCCCGCAATCATGCAATCCTGCCTCCTGGGCGGCCACATGAGGGTGGGACTCGAGGACAACATCCGCATGCCGAACGGCGAGCTGGCCAAGGGAAGCTACGAGCTCGTAGAAGTGGCCGCGCGGATGTGCGAATGCCTCGGCAGGCCCATAGCGACGCCGGATGAGGCGCGCGCGATGATGGGGTTAAAGAAGAAATAACTGTTCCCCGGCGCGGCGCGTGACGCGCCGCGCCGGCGGTTTTAGCTTTCGACATAGAGGTAACGTTCAATGAGCGACAAATGCTATTATGAAGTGAATGACCGGGGTGTAGCCCTGATGAAGATCAATAATCCGCCGATGAACGCGCTGGATGAGCCCACCATGCGGCAGCTGGAGAGCTCAATGAAAAAGCTCGCCGGGGACGGTTCCGTCAAGGTCGTCGTCATAACCGGCGAGGGTGCCACCTTTATCGTGGGTGCCGACGTCAACAAGGTCAGGGAAGTCGACACCCGGGAGAAGGGCGAGGCGCTCACCTCCGAGGCCCAGGGCATCATCAACCTAATAGAAAATTTAAGGAAGCCGGTTATCGCGGCGATCAACGGGCTCTGCCTGGGGGGCGGCACCGAGCTTGCCATGGCCTGCCACATGCGTTTTATCGGCGACCAGGCCCAGATGGGCCTGCCGGAGATACTGCTCGGCATCATGCCGGCGTTCGGCGGGACTCAGCGCGCGGCGCGCATCCTGGGGCCGGCGCGGGCGATGGAGATCATGCTCACCGGCAAGTTCCTGCCGGCGGCCGAATGCGATAGAATCGGCCTGGTAAACAGGGTGATCCCGCACGCGTCTTTGCTGGACGAAACCATGAAGTTTGCAAAGGAGCTTTCGTTCAAGGGGCAGCTCGCGGTCGGCGCCATCATGGAGGCGGTCCTGGCAGGAGGGAGCATGCCCCTGGCGGACGGGCTCAGGCTCGAAAGCAGGCTCTTCGGAGGGCTTGCGGAGAGCGAGGACAAGAAAGAGGGGATTGCTGCATTTTTAGAAAAGCGGAGGCCGAGTTTCAAGGGTAAATAGATTTGTCCTGACTCTGTCATTTCGAAGGAGCGAAGCGACTGAGAAATCTTTTCCGGAGCATGGGGAAAGATTCCTCACCCCTCCGGGATTCGGGTTGACAGACAAAGCGAGCACCATAATACAGACAAACGGGGGACGCAGAAATGGATGGAACGGAAAGAACAGTAAACGACGTTTTTCGCAATCGCGTAAAAAAGTACGGAGACCGGGTCGCAATAGAGAAGAAGCTTCGCGGGAAATGGCAAAGCGCTACATGGAACGAGTACAATGAGCGCGCCTGCGCGACGGGGCTCGGCCTGTATTCCCTGGGCGTAAGGAAGGGGACCATGGTGGCCCTTCTGTCCGAGAACCGGCTCGAATGGCTTTATGCCGACATGGGCACGCTGGGAATCGGGGGCGTCGTGATCCCCGTGTATCCCACGCTGGTTTCCGAGGAAATAGAATATATCCTCAACAATTCTGAATCCAAAGTAATCATACCTGAAAATAAAAACCAGATGAAAAAGGTTCTCGAGATAGCGAACAAGTGCCCCCATCTCGAGAAGATCGTCGTCATGGACGATGCCGACGCGGACAAGTCGAACCCGAAAGTCATGACCTTCACCGAGCTCATGGAGCTGGGAAGGAAAAAATACGCGGAAGACCCGGGACTTTTCGATAAACTGTCAGCCGAGGTGACGCCGGACGACCTTGCTACCCTCGTGTACACATCGGGCACCACCGGCCTTCCGAAGGGCGCGATGATCACCCACGGCAATATCTTCTGGGTCGTCCAGTCGCTTGACGCGATCAGGCCGCATTTCGCATC
>JAKJGD010000097.1 GCA_022704585.1 Spirochaetota bacterium
GCCGAAGTTTTCCACCATAATCCGCATCTGGCGTATCGTATCCAGGGTGAAGGCGTAGTCCTGGCTTGATTTAACGGCCGATGATATTGGATATACGTCACTGGCTGTCAATGACAAGAGGAGCGCTGCAGCGGCAACAAGGAGTCTCGTTTTCATAATGGTTCCCTTCCGGTATTGGTATGGCTGGGATGATGAACCGGCACTGGCGCCGCATCCCATGAGGAAAAACCACGACGGATCCGGGCCGGTTTTTCCCTTTTTATTTTCGTCATACGATGCTTATATCTTTAAGATAATATACTCTATGACGGGAGTCGTGTGAAGCGAAAAACTGCAGGAGGACCATCTTTTTCTCAGATTTCGCCGGCACATTATATTGTCTCCGGGCCAGGCGTCGTAATATTTATGAACAACCCTGGCTGTTGCGAAGGGATGCAAGCGGGTGAAGGGTGAAAAATAAAAAAGGTTATTGATTTTTTTAATATTGATTTATAACTTGATGCTAATACGGTCGAGCAGGAAAATCGGAGAAACGTATGGATAAAGACTTGAAGCTTTCATTTCGGCAGAAAAACACCTCTGTCTGCCCGATTTGTTCGTTTGAATTTCACCGGGAGGAATTATTTTCCGGCGGCGGCCGGCTGATAGCCGGGAAGCTGACTGATGAATTACGTAGAAACTTTGAAGTGAGCAAGAAGTACGGGAAGGTCTATCCCCTTGCATATGTCCTGACGGTATGCCCCAGTTGTTATTATTCCGCCTACCCGAAAGACTTTGAAGCGCTCGAGGTAAGTGAAGTCGACAAGATACGGGAGCTGACCGCGGCCAGGAAAAACGCCATCAACAAGTTTTTCGGAGGATTGGACTTTAACACCGATCGGGACCTGAAAACCGGAGCGGCTTCCTATTTACTGGCAGTTGATTGCTACAGTTACCGCAATAAGAAAGTGGCACCCACGTTTAAAATTGCGAATTCATCAATCCGGGCCGCCTGGCTCTTCACCGATCTTTCAAAGGAAAAACCCGAATCTTCATATGATAAGATCGCGGCCTTTTTTTACAAAAAAGCATTCCAATCGTATGTCAAGCTTATAGATATTATGCAGACGGGTGCGGAGCCTGTGGATGCTGTGGGGAACATGGGACCTGACGTCGATAAGAACTGGGGCTTTGAGGGGTTGCTTTACCTGACCGCCGTGCTCACGGTGAAAATCGGCTCCAGGGAACCTGATCTCCAGACGAGACTGGCGCATTTTGAAAAGTGCAAACGCTACCTGAGTCGTCTCTTTGGCTCCGGGAGGACATCGAAATCGAAACCGAGCGAGCTTCTCGATAAGACCAAGGACTTGTACGATAAAATAAACGCGATGATCGACGAATGGAACAAGGAAGTCCAAGACCAGCAGCCCGGTCAAGAAGAATAGCCATCACAGTCCAGTACGACGGCTCGGCCTTCAACGGCTGGCAGGCGCAACTGGGCGGCAGAACGGTACAGGATGAAATTGAAAAGGCAATCCGCGTTCTTCTGAAAGAAGAGACAAGGGTCGTAGCCTCGGGCAGGACCGATTCAGGAGTCCACGCTCTCGGCCAGGTGGTCCACTTTAATACGGACAGCGATATTTCACTCCAGCGTCTCTGTATCGGCATGAACGGCATACTTCCCCGCGACGTGGCGGTCGTCAACGGATATGATGTACCATCTGATTTCCATGCGCGCTTCGGACCGGTGGAGCGCGAGTACCGGTATCTCATCCACAACCATCCGCTCAGGACCCCCTTCATGATGTATCGGGCAATGTGGGTTCAGGAAAAACTCGACCTGAAATATCTCAGGGCCGTAGCGGCATACTGCACCGGAGAAATGGACTTTTCCTCGTTTTGTAAAAAAAGAGAAGCGAAAGAGAAAAATACTGTCCGCCGCATCGACAGGATTACCGTGGAGAGGGAGGTCGATCTCATTCGGATTGAGATCGTCGGGAACGCGTTTCTCCATAACATGGTGAGGATACTGGTCGGCACCATGCTGAAAATGCACAGAAATTCCATGGAGCCTGAATCTGTCGGCGACATACTGGCTGCCTGCGACAGAGAATCGAGCGGCGCCACGGCTCCTCCCTACGGCCTGTATTTAGTCAGGGTATCGTACGACCCTCCGCTTTCCTCAATGAAATCGGCCTTCTAATTACGGTATGACATTATTTATTTAATTGACATATATACGGGATCAATAATGATTACCGGAATGTTCCTGTAACTTTTATCGATTGAAGATTCCAGAGTAATTGTATTTTAATATGAAAAAAACGATACTGTTATGTGCCGTCGCCGGTATCATTCTGATGATGTGCCGCTCTGACGCGTATGCCTACAAGGAAAGGAAAGACTACTTTTCCAAACCTCAGATCGGCGGCTGGTTCGGCCCGGTGACCCCCTTTGGCGAGATCTCGAAGCGGGTCGAAACGAACTTGGGGGGCGGGCTTTTTGTACGCTTCACCTTGCCATACCGGTATCTCAAGATAGGAGTGGATTCTTCATATCAGCAGTTCAAATCGAAAGGCGTGAATGAATTGCAGTTCATTCCTCTTTACGGGAACCTGCTTTTCCAGATACCCGTTGACTTTCCCGTGCGCTTCCAGTTCAAGGGCGGGGCCGGCGCCGGTTATCTCAATCTCAAGCCGGACAAACTCACACAGTGGGACCCGATCTTCATGGCGGGGTTCGAGGTTTCCTTCCCGGCGGGCAGGATCGTAAACATAGGGCTGCGCATAGATTACATTTACATTTACGAAGGGTATATCAAGGGCTCCAAACACGGGGGCCATGTTCTGAATACTGGTATCCAGCTGTATTTCAATATATGATGCGTACAGGAACGTTATGAAGGCGCTGAAACAGGCAATCGTGATCATCGTCATCTTCGCTGCGGCGGGAGTGCTGGGCTGCGGAAACAAACCGCTTCTTACCGAGATGTCCACCCGCAAGCTCATCGTGATCATCAAGGGGACCTACGAGTCCAACAGCCCGGCGCCCTGGTCCATGCCACCCGCATGCTACGAGGCGACCAGAGATCCCGTGACAAAAAAATGCGTAGATTATACGATGGGCCATCGGGCGCTGGTACAGGACGATTCGGTCAACAGGTGCAATGCCACGGATGATGTCAATCCTTCTCTGTTTATGCTTGATATAGCGGAAGTGAGGCTTGCCGATGCGCAGGGGGGCGTTCACAAATTTGCGAATTTCCGCCAGAATTTTTCCTTCACCATGGATGACGCGAATCCCTTCTTCAGCGGCGCCGGTTATGTCATGGATAACGATGACGTGCCTTCGAAATTATATCCCGCAGTCATGCTGTACGTGAGGAAAATGCTCATGGATTCTGCGCAGAAATACGTTCCGCAGAGCGAGGGATGGAGCGGTTCGGCCATGTGGGACGTGTTCGCGGAAAAGCAGTACCCCTGCTTCAATTTCAACAAGATGCAGATCCACTCGTTCTATGATACTCTACGGCTGGAAAGCAGCTACTTCAACAGCGTGTTCCCGCTCGTGGTGCCGATTCCGGATGCAGCCCTGGGAATGATATACAACGACACATACCCGGTTACCGTCCTGGAAATACGGTTTGTCATTAAAAACTTCGTGAAAAAGTATGAGTACCAGTCTTACATGAATGACGTTTACACCACCGTCCATTATTATGCCCTGTCCGACTGGCTCCAGGACATAAAGAAAGACGAGACCGATATCGGCGGAAACCTGCTCGTGGTCGCACGCTCGTATATCCCGGGGTTGACCGGTAAAATATCGGGAAACAATACGTCCGGACACAATGCGCATATCATCGCGATACCGGCAGGCGCGGACATCACAGATTATACCATTCCGGGGACTGCCAGCACCACAATTCCTGCAAATCCGAATGATCGGTACGACGGCTCGGCAATCGATCCTCCCGAAAGTCCGCGATCGTCCAATCCCTGCGATCTCTCAAAGAGGCCTTCGGTCTATCTCGGGTCGAACATCAACGAGGCGCTGGACTATTATCTGAAGGTCGAGCGCTATAATCATATCTGGAACCAGCTGGTACCCACTTCCTGTGCGAGTTATGACGACTACAAGGCTGACTGGAACACGTTCAGGCGCGAAGTTAAATCATACCTCCTGCCCCAGTTGGCGACTTACGCGCCGGCTGGAAGCCCCTTTTCCATCGAGAATGTCCCCGCTGGTACGTATGATGTCTATGTCGCCGCCACTGCTCCGCGGTACGGCTACCTCTATTATGACGGAGAATTTAACCTGGTGAAGGCCGGCGTAAGGGTCGCAGCCGGTGCGGACGTGACGGTTCCATAATTACAGCTTGCGGCAGCTAAAAAATTCCTTCCCTCCTCATTAATGTTATTGACCTTGCGGGCGCACCTCATTATTTAAGACTAACAATTTCGGACGCAGCGGGCCCGCGCCTACCACTGTCCGGACAAAGAATGGTTGAGGGACGCATATGTCAGATCTGAAAATCATGGTTCAAAAGTATGGCGGGACCAGCGTCGGAACTCCCGAGCGGATAAAAGCCGTTGCCGAACGGATCAAGAGCTATGTCCGGAATGGCTATTCCGTCGTCGTTGTCGTATCGGCCATGGGCAAGACAACGGATGAGCTTATCTCTCTGGCATCCCAGTTGACCAGGAATCCGAGCGGAAGGGAGATGGACATGCTCCTGTCTACCGGCGAGCAGGTTTCGATCTCGCTTCTTGCGATGGCACTGCACGAGATAGGAATCGATGCCGTATCCTACACCGGCTCGCAGATAAAAATGATGACTGACGGTAACTTCTCGAAGGCAAAGATAGAGAGCATATCCACCGACCGGATCGAAAAGTCCCTGCGGGACAGCAAGGTCGTGATCGTTGCGGGCTTCCAGGGTATAGACGCGGACGAGAATATAACCACCCTCGGCAGGGGGGGATCGGATACATCGGCCGTTGCGCTGGCCACGGTCCTCGGAACACGGGACTGCGAGATTTATACCGACGTGAACGGCGTCTACACCGCCGATCCCCGCATCATCGCGAAGACCGTCAAGCTGAAGGAGATCAGCTACGACGAGATGCTCGAGCTCGCGCGGCTGGGGGCCGCGGTCCTTCATTCCCGGTCGGTGGAGTTCGCCAAGAAATACAATGTGCGTCTGCATGTCAGGTCCAGTTTCAATTATGAAGAGGGCACGATCGTGATGCCCAAGGAGGAAATGATGGAGAAATTCGTAATAAGCGGGGTTACCGCCAAGCGCGACGAGGCCAAGATCACCATCAGGGACATTCCGGACCGCCCCGGCATAGCATCCAGGGTTTTCGGACCGCTGGGTGAAAACAAGATATACGTCAACATGATCGTCCAGTCGACCGGCAAGGACAACAAGGCGTCCATATCCTTCACGGTGCTGAAGAGCGACGTGGACAGGGCGCTGAAGCTTTGCGAGGGCCTGAAAAAAGATCTGGGCGCCTCGGCGGTAGATTCGAAACAGGATATAGCGATCGTTTCGGCGGTCGGCGTCGGCATGCTTTCTTCCTACGGCGTCGCGGGCAAGATTTTCCAGGTCCTATCCGACCAGAACATAAACATTGAAATGATATCGACATCGGAGATCGGCATTTCCTGTGTCATTGACGATATGTACGCCGAGCTTGCGCAAAAGGTGATCCATAAGATATTCATCGAAGCAGAAGGAAAGTAATGCTCACCGTCGGTGTCCTGTTCGGCGGGAGGTCGGGCGAGCATGATGTGTCGCTCTGCTCGGCCGCTTCGGTCGTTGCGGCGCTGGACCCGTCGCGATACAATGTCGTCGCTATCGGGATTGACAGGGATGGCCGGTGGTATTTCCAGGACCGGCCGGTCATCATCGATGACAAGGACTTCGGCCGCGTGCTCCGGCTTGAAAAGAAGGGCTCATGGCGCGTCAACCACTATGAGGACGGCAACCGCCTGGTCCTCTTTAACACCGATGACCGCACCAGCGTTTCCGTTGACATCGTTTTCCCCGTCGTGCACGGCACCTACTGCGAGGACGGGACCCTCCAGGGGCTCCTGGAGCTGGCCATGGTGCCGTTCGTCGGCGCCGATACGCTCGGCTCCGCCGTCGGCATGGACAAGGACGTGGCCAAGCGCCTGCTGAGGGACGCGGGCATACCAATCGTCCCATGGGTGACTGTGATGCGCGCGGAATGGGACCGGGAGCGCGGCCGCATTCTGCGGGAAGCCGGGCCCCTCGGCCTTCCGCTATTCATCAAGCCGGCGCGGACCGGGTCATCTGTCGGCGTGAAAAAGGTCAAGGACTTCGCGGAGCTCGCGGACGCCGTGGACTTTGCATTCCGGTATGACGACAAGATTTTGATTGAGACGGGAATCGACGCGCGGGAGATCGAGTGCGCGGTCCTGGGCAACGGCGATCCGCGGGCCTCGGTGCTCGGCGAGGTGATACCCCGCCATGAATTCTATTCCTATGAATCAAAGTATATAGACCCGAACGGAGCCGAGCTCTGCATGCCCGCGCCCGTAGATCCGGCGACGGCGGAAACGATACGCCGCGATGCGGTAAATGGATACAAGGCACTCTGCTGCAGCGGCATGGCCCGGGTCGATTTCTTCCTTGATAAGACCGGGGGCAAACACTATCTGAACGAGATCAACACGCTTCCCGGCTTTACCAGCATAAGCATGTACCCAAAGCTCTGGGAATGTTCCGGCGTTTCCTATAATGCACTTATAGATGCTCTTATAGAGCTTGCCATGGAGCGGCACCGTTCCCGGATGTCGATCCGGACCGATCGATGAGGCCGCGCGCACTACTTTTCGACATGGATGGCGTCGTCGTCGATTCAATGGCGCTCCACGCAGAGGCCTGGAAACAGGTCCTCGGTGACCACGGCCTTATCCTGGACGATATCGACATTTTCCGTCGCGAGGGCATGTCCGGCAGGCAATCTGTCGAAGATATATTTTCCGAGTACGGCATGCCCTTTCCCGGCAATGACGCCTACCTCCAGCTCGAGGAAAAAAAACATTCCCTGTTCGAGAGAAACCATGTGAACCTTTACCCCCTTGCCACGGATTTGATTGCCTGGGCCAAACAAGAACGTATCCTGACCGCGCTGGTGACCGGTTCGCCGCGGCGGTCAGTCGAGCACGTTGTGCCGGCAGAAGTCCTTTCCCTCTTT
>JAKJGD010000098.1 GCA_022704585.1 Spirochaetota bacterium
TCCCGCCGAAATCGACGCTCTGCAGGTACCTCATGAAGTTCACGCTCGTCGTGTAGACGAGGACCGAGTAGTTCGCTTTTGCCTGGAAGAGCACCGCCACGTCGAGGCAGAAACCGATATAGAGCTCGTCAAGCACGTGGAACCGGTAACCAACCGGCAGGGAGATATAGTTCGTGTCGATGTTCGATTTGTCGACATACCGGGTCAGGGGAAGAAAGTAGACCTGCAGCGGCGTCAGGCCGGATAGCAGGATGCGCGAAAGAGAGACGTCGCCGATCTTGATCTGCACGCGGCGCTGCTCGTAGAAGGCCCCCAGCGAGATGCAGTGGCGCTTGTGCGGAAAAAAGAGCGCCTCCAGCCCGCCGCGGAAACCGGCCATGAAAGATTGTTCTGCATACTTGAACCGGTAGAGGCGGTCCCTTGAAGGGCGCGGTCCGAGTATCCCGTATCCTATGCCGCCTATGCTGAACCCCATTTTAAACGTGAATGGTTTTTTCTTCTTCCGAACCGAAACGAATTCCTTTTTTTCCTGCTCGTCCCCGGCGTTCACGTCCGGGCTTTTAATCTCGCCGGATTCATTGGCGTCTGCGTCCGCCTGGGGCATAATGCCGCTGTCGGCGTCCCGTTCCGCCCCCGCTGCGGAATCATTCGCCGCACCGCCGGCTTTCGATTCAGCGGCGGCATGGAGGAGCGGTCCGGCGCACAGGAAGGCAAAAAGGGCCACAAAGCACATCAGTGTCGGTTTCTTCATATCAATCCCGTGTAATAACTCACGCCAGAAGATACCAAGCCGAGATAGTGCGCGTCAATTCATTTTTCAGGCCACGGCGCGGGGCCACGCCCCTTTTGGCATGGGATAAAAAAAATTATGGACAGTTTTATCAAAAGATATAAAAAGGTGAATTTGCCGGGTAAAAACATGGAAGGAGCGACAGATGGAAATAAAAATACTACAGGACATACTGGAATCGAATAAAAACGCGGCCGCGGAGGTCAAGGACCTTCTCAAACGTAAGAAGATATACATGATCGACATGATGAGCTCGCCCGGCTCGGGCAAGACGACGCTGAACGACAAGCTCATCGGCGCGCTGAAAAGCAAATACCGCATCGCCGTCATAGAGGGTGACATCAAGACCACCAAGGACGCGGAGCGGCTGGCCAAGCACAACATCCCGATATTCCAGATCGAAACCGACCGCTTCGGCGGCGACTGCCACCTTGAGAGCACCTGGGTGAAAAAGTGCCTGGAACAGTTCGACCTCGACAACCTCGACCTGGTCATCGTGGAGAACATCGGCAACCTGGTATGCCCGGCCGAGTTCCAGCTCGGCGACGACGAGAGAATGGTCATCCTGAGCGTGGCCGAGGGCGAAGACAAGCCGGCGAAGTACCCGCTCATGTTCAACACCTCCGATACGATGGTGCTGAACAAGATCGACCTTCTCCCGTACCTTGATTACGACATGAACGAGCTGATGGGCAACCTCCGAAAGGTCAACCCGAAGATCGGCATCTTTCAGGTCAGCGCAAAGACCGGCGAAGGCATGGAAGCGCTGCTCAAACACATCGGCGACCGCATCAACGCCAAGAAACAGGGCGCCTAGCCTGCATTTACGACCCGTGCCGCACCCCGGGGTGCGGCACCCGCCGGCACCTGCACCCGGCCGGCATCCCCGCATTTTTTTAAACCGTCCCGTCAGTTTGTTATTGATTTCTCAGGCCGCTGTTTTTAACTTGTGTTCAACAATCTTGTCGATCACACGATGATCAGAGATCGGCAGTCGGCCCTGTGAACAGGCACAGAATGTTAGAAATGTTCACATCATCCGCCCGCCGAATAACAAATATAAAATACTATAATGGAGGAACGATGAGCAAACTCAGTCTAACCAACACCTCGTTACCGGCGGAATTTCAGAAGCAGGTCGCAAAATACGGCGACCGCGCCTGCGTCGCGTATCGGGACAATCAAAAGGGCCAGTATATCGACATATCCTGGAACGAAATGAACAAAATGGTACGCCAGCTCGGGTGCTTTCTTCTGTCCCTGGGAGTGAAGAAAGGGGACCGCGTCGCCCTCTTTTCCCAGAACAGGCCCGAATGGTGGATAGCGGACATGGCCATCCTGTCCGTGGGCGCGGCTAACGTGCCAATATATGCGACAAACTCGGCGGAGGAATCCCGATACATACTGCTCAACTCCGGCGCGAAAATATGCATCACCGGCACCAGGGATCACACCGACAAGATCCTTGAAGCCAAAAAGAAGGTCCCCGGTTTCAAGACCATCATCGCCATCGACCAGGTGAAAGCCGACGGCAAAAAGGTCTTCAACTGGGCAGACGCCCTGAAAAAAGGAGACGCATACAAGAACAAGGCGGAGCTCGATAAAAGGATCAAGGTGGTCAAGCCGCAGGACCTGGCCACCCTCATTTACACTTCCGGAACGACCGGGGATCCGAAGGGCGTCATGCTGACGCACGACAACTTCATTTCAGACGCGCGGCAGATCAACAACGACTTCAGTGATTACATCGACGACACGCACGTCCTCCTCTCCTTCCTTCCCCTCTCCCATTCGCTGGAGCGGACCGCCGGGTATTACTTTCCAATGCTCGCCGGGTGCAAGGTCGCCTTTGCCGAGGACTTCGGAAAGGTGGTCGACAACATGAAGGAGATCCGCCCCACGTTCATCATCAGCGTGCCGCGGCTCTACGAAAAAATACATTCCGTGATCCTCTCCCGCCTGCCCGAGGCGTCGGCGATCAAGAGGGCCATGTTCGCCATGGCAGTCAGCACGGCGAAAAAGAACCTCCCGTACGTCTGCCAGGACAAGCCGGCTCCGGGGCTGCTCGGCCTGAAGGTCAAGCTGTTCGACAAGCTGGTATTTGGCAAGTTCCGCGAGGGCCTTGGCATGGACCGCATGCAGTTCGCCGTGTCCGGCGGCGCTCCCCTGTCGGTTTCCGACGCCGAGTTCTTCATCGGCATGGGCATCAAGATACTCGAGGGCTTCGGCCTCACCGAGACCACGCCGGTCACCAATGTTAACCCGCCCTGGCACATCAAGGCCGGGACGGTGGGCCCGCCGCTCTCCGAGACCAAGGTGAAGATATCCGACGAGGGCGAGTTATTGATCAAGGGGCCGCAGGTTATGAAGGGATACTACAAGAATCCGAAGGCGACCGCCGAGGTCTTCACGAAGGACGGCTGGTTCCGCACCGGCGACCTGGCCCGCATCGACGAAGACGGGTACGTGGCCATAACCGGCCGCATCAAGGACATCATCGTTACCGCGGGCGGCAAGAACATATCGCCGCAGAACATCGAGAACGACCTGAAGTCGTCCAAGTACATCGAGCAGGTGGCCGTCATCGGCGACCGGCGCAAGTACCTGTCCGCTCTGATCATTCCCTCGTTCGAGAACCTCCAGAAGTTCGCAAAATCCAAGGGGTTATCCTTCTCGGGCAACAGCGACCTGGTCTCGAACAAGCAGGTCAACGAGCTCATACAGGGCGAAATATCCCGCATCATGAAGAGCTACGCGCGGGTCGAGCAGATCCGTAAATTCACGCTGCTCGAAGCCGAGTGGACGCAGGATACGGGCGAGATCACACCGTCACTGAAGGTGAAGCGGCGGGTAGTGGAAGACAAATACAGGAACGAGATCGAGTCGATGTACCCTGCGGGCGGCGCCGACTGATCCGCGGCAGAATTCCATTAACAAAAAAAGCGCCGGTGAAAACCGGCGCTTTTTTCATGACCCTGATTTATAGACAGGAATCTTCCAGGAAAAACGGCCTGACCGGAACAGCCTCTCGCAGGCCTCGACCGCCTGTTCATCGTACCTCACGCCGCGGAACTTCATGATCTCATCGAGGGCAAGGTCAAGACCGGGCGCGTGCCGGTAGGGCCGCGGGGTCGCCATGGCCTCGACCACGTCCGCCACGCAGAGGATCTTCGCGCCAAGCGGGATATCCTCCCCCCTGAGACGCGAGGGATACCCGCTGCCGTCCAGGCGCTCGTGGTGCATGAGCACGTACTGCGCGACCGGCCAGGGGAACTCGATGTCCTTCAATATCCGGAACCCGATGCCGGGGTGCGCCTTGATGACCGCGAACTCCTCGTCGGTCAGGATACCCGGCTTGGTCAGGAACTCGCTCGGCACGGAGATCTTCCCCAGGTCGTGCAGGTTGCCAGCCACCATGATCCCCTCCACCGTGAAATCGTCCAGCTCCATCTCGCGCGCTATGGCGCCGGCGAGAGTGGATACCCGCAGCTGGTGGCCCATCGTGTAGGCGTCCCTCTGCTCGAGGGCGTTCATGAGCGCCCCGACGGTCTGCGTGAACAGCCGCTTGCTCAGCTTGGTGCTCTCCTCGAGCTGGCCCGTACGTTCCTGCACCTTGATTTCGAGGTCCTGGTTGAGCTTCCACAGCTCGTCACGGCTCGCGCGGAGGGCCCTGTTGGCGCTGTCCAGGTCGTCATTCTTGTCCACCAGCTGCTGCTGCAGAAGCTGGATCTCGTTTTTCTGCTGCTGGAGCGCCTGGCGGTAGAGGAGCTCGTTGGTGAGGTCGCGCACCACGATGATGCAGGTCCCGTCATGCCGGCAGTTGTCGATAAAATACAGATTGTAAAAAATTTCCTCCACGACCGTGCGGTTGACGCTGATGATGCCGTACTCCCCGCGCTGGCCCTCCATGATGCGGAGTATTGCCTCCTCGGAGCCGACGGTTTCCGGAAAGAGTTCCGTGAGATCGGACCAGCCGCTGACGGCGTCAGATCCTATAAATTCAAAAAAACCGGGGCCTTCGAAGCGCACCTCGAAACGTGCGTTTACCTCCCCATGGAAAATGCGGAACCGGTTGAGGAGAATGTCATCTATATCATTTTTCACTCCCGCCCCTTCCCTCGATTTTTTTTGCAAGCGCGGTGAACATGCTTTCCACGTTCCTGCCGTCCAGGGCGCTGGTGGCGAACACCTCCGCCGTGCTCAATGCCCCGGTGGCTGGCAGGTGGCGCCGGGCAGCTTCAGTGCCCGCATCGGCGCCGATGAGATCGGTCTTGTTGACCGCGATCACATACCCGGAGCCGGGATTGATCTCCCTGAAAAGCGCAAGGTGCTTCTCCAGGGACGCGAGCGTATCCTTCCGCGAAATATCGCCAACGATGATCGCCCCGGAGGCGCCCCGCAGGTAATCATGCGAGACCTGGGTGAAGAGGTCGGTGCCGGCGATGTCCCAGAGCAGGAGCATCGCCGTATCGGTCCCGCCCAGTTTAACTTCCTTCCTGCTCACCTTGACGCCGATGGTGGTCAGATACGAATCGCTGAACGTATTATACACGAACCTCTGAACCAGGCTGGTTTTTCCCACGGCGAAGTCGCCGAGTATCGTTATTTTCCACTTGTATTCCATAATGCCGCCTTTATGCCGTGACCCCGGCGCCCATCTCCGTGCCCCGTGTCATCGGCCCCGTGCCTGTTTCATGATCTCGATTCCTATCAGCAGTAAATCATCCTCCACGGGTCTGTCGCCCCTGTAGCGATCCATCTCTTCAAAGATGGCTTCCATCATTTCTTTCAGGGAGCCCCTCCTGGCCCGCTCGAACATATTCAGGAGGCCGTCGTCTAATCCGATCTCCCGGCCTTCCCTGTTCCGTGTCTCAGGAAGACCGTCGGTGTAGAAAAAAACCCTGTCGCCCGGCGCGAGCTCCACGCTGAATGTCTGGTAATTCATGTACGGGCTTATCCCGACGAGCGGTCCATTGTCGCCTGCGTATGAAATATCCCCATTGCATCTGCACACGATCGGGTGCGGGTGCCCCCCGTTCGAGAAACGCAGAAGCGGCGTTTCATCGAACGATACATGCGCATAGATCGCGGTTAGGAAGTATGTCGACATGACCGCGGCAAGGTGCCCGTTCAGCTCGGCCAGGTAACGTCCCGGCTCGTACCCGCACTCAGCGACCAGCAGGCCTGACAGGTACCGTATGAGCGACAGGAACAGGGCCGAGCCGACTCCGTGGCCGGAGATATCGCAGACGAAGGCCGAGAGGCCGCCATCAAGGGCACGCAGGGCATAGTAGTCCCCTCCGATAATATTGAAGGGCCTGTAGATGCATTCAATAGCGCAGGCATCGATCACCGGCATCTCTTTCTGGATCAGGGCGTCCACGACCCTGCGGGCGATTTGCAGGTCCTCCTGCATCGTTTCATTGCTGCGTCTCAATTCATTGCCGGTCTTCACCAGCTCCTCCATGGCCCGCTTGAGATCGGTAATGTCCTCCTTGACGGCGACAAAATGGATGATGTTTCCCCCATCGTCAAAGATCGGCGAGATGGAAACCATTTCCCAGTACAGGGCCCCGTTCTTTTTCCTGTTGAGGATCTCTCCCCGCCACTCGTGCCCCGCGCCGATCGTGCTCCAGAGCCCTTCGTAAAACTCGCGGGAGTGATGGCCGGATTTCAGGATACGGGGGTTCTCGCCCAGCGCCTCGCCGACGGTAAACCCGGTAAGGTCGCAAAACTTCTGGTTCACGTATTCAATGCGGCCGGAGGGATCGGTTATCACGATCGAGGCGGGGCTCTTTTCAACCGCCGTCCCGAGCTGGCTCAGCCGCTCCTCCATCCGCTTTCTCTCGGTGATGTCGATGAGGACGCCGACAATGCCGCCCGGGCCGCCGTCCTCTCCGGGGAACATCGCCTTGCTGAATATCACGTGGCTTTTCTTCCCGTCAAGGCCGGTGATCGGCGCCTCGAACTGCTGGACCCCACCGGTTTTCAGGAGATCGTTGTCCTTATCCGAGAAAAAGAAGGAGTTACTCCGCTCAACGACCTCATGGACGGTCTTGCCGATGATCTCTTCCCTCGTCAATGATATGAACTTCGCGAATGCGTCGTTGCACCCGATATACGCGCCGCCCCTGTCCTTGTAATAGATCGGGTTCGGGATCATGTCGAGCAGGGTCCGGATGAAATACTCGTTGCTGATCAGTTCCTGGTTCTTCAGGACGAGCTCGTTTCTCCGCTGCTGCACGGCCCGGAGCGAGAGGCCCTCGCTCGTGGCGTCCTTCACGACCAGGAGCGCCGCCCGGCCCGCCGGCGGATAATGGTAGAGATACAGATCGAAATAGATCTCCCTGTCAGTCACGCGGTTGATGGTCGGTATGCAGAACTCCTGGCGGGAGCCGCT
>JAKJGD010000099.1 GCA_022704585.1 Spirochaetota bacterium
ATCGGCGCCGCCCCTGCCGTAGGTGAGCTCGGCGGACGCGACGAATTTTGCCACGCGCTGGAACAGCTGCTTCGGGGTCTCGGTCACCGTGCCGGTGTCGTCCTTGGCGAGGTAACGCTTCTCGAGCACGATGCGCGCGTTTTCGGAAAGCTGCGGTTCTTTTTTAGAGGAAATGATGATATCGGTCCAATCCATGTATCTAACCTGTAAGTGAAATATAATAGCCGTGGTGAATGAGGCCGTCCTTGCCGGGAGCGGCCCCCGGAATCCGCCACCCGAACACGGTCATTGACGGGCGTCCAGGAAGCCGGAGTGATCTAGCCGGTTTCTGTTTACGGGGAAACTCCCGGTACAGCGGTGCATTTCTCCGCTGAGGGTACATAATATAAAAAAACTGCTTTTTTGTATACATACAAGCAGTTTCTTGAGGTCCCCTGATAGAATATACAATTGATAGGATTCGGCTTCAATGTTGTTGTCAAGAAATATTTTTATTATGTCGTATTAAAAGTCGGGAGGTCCTGATACGGGTATCATACCGGGGATGATTCCGCGGACCGGGTGACACGCGGGCACCGGCGGGTCAATAAGTATAAAGAACAGCGAACCTGTTGCGGCTGCATGCCTTTTCCGGCGCGTGACAGGCAGCGCGACAGGCGCTGAAAGGGGACCACCGCCAAACCCGGCCGGGCTACAGGTGAAAGTCGCCGGCGGCCTCGGGCTGGTAGATAATTTCTTCTATTTGGAATGTTTTTTCTCCGGCCGGGACGTCCCAGCGCACAATATCGCCCGCCCGGTACCCGAGGACCGCCACGCCCACGGGCGAGGTGATCGACATTTTACCCAGCTCGAAATCCGCGTCGTCAGGGAAAACAAGGGTCACGATCCGCGTCTCGTTCGATTCGTCGAGATCCTTCAGGGTAAAGGTCGAGTTCATGGTGACTGTGTCCGCCGGGATTTTTTCCGGCTCTACTTTTTCCGCCCTGGCGAGCTCGTGTGCGAGCCGTGCAATCGTGCCGTTATGTTTTACCTGCCCGCCGGCTGCGTACGAGCCGACAAGATTTTTCAGGCGTGCATAATCGAAACTCGTGATACAAATGTTCTCATGATGGGTCATGGAGGCGCCTCCTTCGGATCCTTATATTTCGTTTCATAAATGTCTGGAAAAGTTTGATGAGAGAACGATTTTCGGGGTGTTTATCCTTGAATTATCTTATCTATATATAATATAGCAATTTAAAATTGAAATGTCAAGTCGGGAGTGAACCGTAGGAGGTAACGGAAACCCCCATGCTGACATTCCTGATATCGTGCCGTCAGGCAGCATATATAGCCTGAGTGTTGCATTGGAATCAATACGCGTCCTGTTCTTTAAGTCCCCAGCGTTCATGCTTTTCGATGTTACCCAGGGGCTCAATGTGGATAAGAACGTCATAAATGTAGGGATTGGATGCCCGTATGTTATTTTCGAGAATTATTACTTTATCATGAGTGTCTTTTATTGTCGCATGTTCGTCAGCCTCGATGTCCATTTCAATTAAATAATAAACTCCCAGCTTCCTGATCCTGACACGGTGTGGGTTGTACAAATGATCTATGTTTTTTGCCTCCTGAAATACTTTTTTGTACAACGCCATGTCGGTTTCACCTTCCATCATCTCGTTAACCGTGCCTGCGAAAATACGAACGGCGGTGATCATTATCCATATGCCGATAATGATCGCGAGAATCCTGTCGATGATCGGCGCATTGAAGTAATACATGCAGGCCAGACCGACGAGCACCCCGGAGGAGGTTATTATGTCATTCAGCATGTTTTTGCCGTTTGCAATTATCATCGCGCTCCCGGATTTCCTGCCCAGTTTGTACTGGCTCCAGGAGAGAACCAGCTTGCCCATTATGGAAAAGACGGTTACGTAAACAGCGGTAGCTTCGGGCATGGTGGCATAATCATGGCTGAGGAGCTTTTGCAGGCTTGACAGGGAGAGCTGGCCGCCGATAAAAAAAATGATAAAGGCCAATATCGCTGTCGCTATTGTTTCCGCCCTGAAATGGCCGTAAGGGTGCTCTTTGTCCGGCGGGCGAGCTATGACAACGGATATGGCAAGGGTGATTATGGAAATGAATACATCGGAAAAGCTGTCCAGCCCGTCACCGAGCACGGATAAACTCCCGGATATGAATCCGATTGAAACTTTTGAAACGGCGAGCGCGAGATTTCCTGCCACGCTGATGATGGATGCGATTTGTATTGTTTTGTTTCGATTCATGTCTATCCCTGGACCCATGCCGGATTGCCATATTGCTTTATGTTAACGATTAAAAACAAGAAACACGACCTGGAAGACAATAAAGCTGAGCAGGCCGATGCCGAACGACACCGATTTTGATAAACCGTGAACGGCCCTGACGCAAGCGGGAAACAGGCACAGGAACGCGAAGAAATAGATCGAATACGCGGTCCAGAGGAGCGTCCTCCAGATGGTCGGTGCATTCATCGCAATCTCGTGCTGCCGTGCGTCAATGACGCGCAGGGCGCTCAGGATGCTCATCGGCAGGTCGTGCGCCAGCCCTCCCCACATGGCAATGCTGATGCACAAGGCCATGGCGGAGAGGGTCTGCTCATACGTGCCCGTGCCGCGAAAGAGTCCGGCTGCGATCTGCATCACGCCTGCAGCCGCCAGCCAGGACAGGAGCATGGATGGGGCCAGCAGGAACCTGTTGATCGAGTAATACGCCTCCTTCGGGATATTAAGCCAGGGCGTGAACACCGAGGGTGCGCCGTTGCCGATGGTCAGGAAAACATACATAAGGGTGTAACCGGCAATGGGGACCGCGATATACGCGAACGAGCGGTGAAGGTAGCGGTCGCTTGCGATCAGCGCCCTGAATGTATCCGTTGGATGGCGGAACGCTGCAAAATAATACCGGAAGGGACCTGCTTTGTTGTTCATGTAAACCCCGCATGCCTTAAAAAAATGCCGCTCATCGGGCGGCATTTTTAATCTATCGTATCCGCATAAGCCGCTACCCGGCCGATGAAAAAAGTATCTTGCCGGAGTCACTGAACCCGTAGTCCCCAAGCGGTTCAACCGACTTGCGGAATTTTTTTGACTGTAACGTTTCGATGAAATCCTGGATGCCTTTTTCGAAGAAGGTTTCCTTGCCCACCACCATGTCGAAGCTTTCCCGCACCAGCGGGACGAAAGGGAGGCCCAGCAGCTTCGATATTGCCACGGAAGAGATGCCGGCGTCGGCCTTGCCTGCGAGAATTGACAGGCCAATCTCAAAGTGGGTGTTGACCTCGTTGCCGTAGCCCGTGATGGCCGAGGAGTCGATGCCGGCTTTCTTTAAATTATAGTCCAGGAAGAGCCGTATCCCCGATCCCTGCTGGCGGTTGATGAACCGGACGCCCGATGCCAGGTCCTCGAACCTGCTGATTTTTTTGGATGCCTCCGGGGCGACCAGGAAGCCGATCTCGCGCTTGAAAAGGTGTATAACCGCGATCTTTTTATCACCGAGGTGCGAGGCGACGTACGGCACGTTATATTCACCGGTATCGGGGTCAAAGAGGTGGCACCAGGCGATGTCCGTACCGGATTCCTTCATGAGGGTGAGGCCTCCCGTGCTGCCGGTGTTGCAGGTGAAGATGCGGAACTCGGTGCCCGTGTTCTGGCTGATAAGGAGGTCCAGCACAGGGTCGTTGCTTCCGGCCGCCAGGAGATGGCCGTTGCGGCGCCTCTCCTGCCGGTTGCCCGGGGAAACGCCTTCGCGGGCGTTGGTGTCGATCCATTCGTCGATGAGATTTTTCGGGAAGACCCATTTCCCGGTGACCCTGGTGCAGGGGATCCTGCCCGCCTTGATCAGGGCGTAGACCTGCTTCTCATTAATCCCGAGGTACTCGGCGACTTCTTTTGTGTTCAGCATTTGTTCGGGCATTTTCAACCTCTTGCAGTATTTTTCTGAATATGTTATTATTTGCAATAAATTTTACTGGCGATAATATAAAATATACCTTAATATTCTGATTAATTACTCAAAATACCAATGAATTGCAGTTATTTATTAAAAGTGAAA
The DNA here is from genome assembly GCA_022704585.1 of Spirochaetota bacterium. Next base: position 4,078 of record JAKJGD010000099.1, read on the forward strand.
TGGTGGATCGGAAAATTAGCATCATTAATGTGAATTGGCTTAGTGCATATAATGTTCAGTCATAATGATGTGAATTTATGTGAGGAGGCAATCAACAAGGGAGAGCGCCTCGAAAACTCGCCCGCACACCAGCTGATCGTCGATGTGCGGTTCGAATTCCGGGCCCGGGCTTCATGTTCTACAGAGCGTTTGAGGCCAAGCTGTAACCGGACCCGGCCCCGCCTGTTCTAGCGAACTTCCATACCCCATGATGAAACACCACCACCCGTACAACCGCAAAAATTGCCGCGCCATCTAAAACTATTTGACTATGATTCAATCATCGGATACAAACGGGCATGCCTGTTGGGGGAGGAGGGTGCCACTATGAACATTTATCGTTACGCGGTCATGCTGCTGACCCTCGGCGTTATCGCGATCGCGGGCTGCGCCCGCGGGGACGCGCCCGGCCGCGCGGCGCGGAGCGAGCTTCGCCTCATGACGATCAACGTATGGTCCGGACTGGATTACCGGGGTACGCTCTCCATGGGCGAATACGAGGCGGAAGAGGTGCGTGAAAAGAGATTCCACGCGCTCGTTGCAGAGATACGAAGGCTTGACCCTGACGTCATCGGTATAAACGAGGCGAATATGCTGCCTGATTACGCGGAAAAGCTGGCCCGGGAAACCGGGTTTGATTGCCTGTATCACGTCGGCGTTTCCGGCATCCGCGTGTGGCGCGCGGGGCTGCCCTGGAACCTCAGGGAGGGTGACGCCATCCTCGCGAAAAAGGACCTGTCTCTCGCGTTCGTCGGGAGGGAGCAGCTCTCGGGCGGCGGGTTCGTGTGGAACAATCTCTCGTTCCACACGGAGGACGCGACACAGGCGCTCCTGGGTAAGATCCGCGTGAACGGCGAGGACGTGTACATCGCCGCCACCCACTGGCATTATTCCGCATTCGATGACGCCCGGTCGCGCGAGCTCCTTGCGCGCCTGAAACGGGAGGGGAAATATCCGGACCGGGCCACGGGCGAGGCGCTGTCGCAGCTCGCGGCCGATGCCCGGTGGCGGCGGGATGAAGCGGAGAGGATGTACTCCTTCCTTGAAGAACATGTCCCTTCCGGCTGCAAGCTGTTCGTGATGGGCGACCTCAACGCGACGGCCGACCTGCCCGAGGTCCGGCGCTTCCTGTCGGGCGGTTTTACGGACACCTTTGCCGCGGTATCGAAAGGACCGGGCTACACGTGGGACGCCGTCAACAACTCGAACATCAGGAAATACTACCTGGATGCGCCCCGGAGGGCGTTCGATTCCCTGTACGACGAGCTGAATTCCGCGAATGACGGGCGGAGCGTGCGCATCGATTTCATCCTTGCCGGCCGGGCCGTGTCACGCGGCGCGATCGCCGGGTCGTTCCTGTGCTGCACCGGGTATTACGATGGAGTGCAGCCGTCCGATCATTTCGGCGTATTTTCCGTCATAAGGATGAAATGAGGGCTGTCCTGTGCCTGGCGCGCGATCAATGCGCCGATCAGCCCCCGAAATGCTTGAACGCCTCGTAGACAAGAAGCGCGGGCCATACGATCGCTTTCAGGAAGCCCAGCACGCCCATCCAGAAACCGGTGGCGTTTGAAATGTAATACACTGCCGCCCCGATAAAGCCAAGGCCGTATATCGAGCCGCCCGATGCATTGTTGCTCATTCCTTTGCCCATCTGTTTCTCCTTTTCGTCGAGAATGTACGGCTGATTACAATAATAACCTGTGGCCGGTAATGATAGCAAGACATTAATGCCGACGCCGACGGTTTGGCGCGCGACGGGTGTATCGATCACCGCTCCCTGCCGTCTGCCGGAGCGAGCGTGCATCCTTTTCCCTTCGCCCCCAGGAGAAGCCGGTTCTTTATTCCCTCAAGCGCTTCCAGCCGTGGATCCGGAAGGATTTTGCCCGGGTAATCGAGGTGCCGGTCAAGCTTGAGGAACAGATCATACGGGAAGCCCGAGGTCATGTTGCGGGGGTCGTTTTTCCCCCAGGCGATGCCCCCGGTGCAGAAATAGCTTATGTTGGCTTTATTCTCCCTGAATGGAATGACCAGGCTGTTACGGCACATGCTCATGTTTGCCATGTAGCGGGTGATGAACATGTCGAATATCTTCGTCACGAAATCGCTACGGAACAGCAGCGCGGTGAACGAATGCCAGGGCGTGAACCTGTTAAGCAGGCCCAATGCCCCGTTGAAATACCTGATCGCGAGGGCCGACAGCCCGGAGGGAGGCCTTGTTTTAAAGGTGTGAAGCGCGGTCCGGTCCTGCTTGAGAAGGTCAAAGTTGATGAAGCTTTCCCAGCCGAGGACATTGATCATTTCCCGGTAATGATCGGGTTCCGTACGGATGATGACGCTGTCGGGGGAAACGCCCCTTCTGAACAGGTGGAGCGGGGCAATGTACAGTCCCGGCACGGTCGGTTCGAGGTGCGGGTCGATTGAAAGCTCAAATTCATTTTCCGCATTCTTGAAGCCAAGCACTACCGGGACCCACTTGCAGACCTTGATCGATCCCGGCCTCAGGAGGAGCTCCATGCCGAAAGTGGCCCCGAATACCGCCAGGCAGTACGATACGCCGGAAAAAAGCGTCGTACCGGCATATGCATTGATCGATTTTTCATTCAGGAGCTTGATGCCGACCGGCGGGAGCTCCAGTGAAATCATCCCTTTCCTGCTCATGTTATTCATCCAATTTAAAGCGGCGCGGGTCAAAATAACGGGGCAGCGCGTTCAGCCCTATGCCGAGCGCCATCCTCATCGCTTTCCGGGTATTGGTCCTCTCCACGGTTTCACCGATCGATTCACGGGCATATTCGACGATATGCCTCAGGCGCTTGCCGAAGGGGCTGGCGAGCCTGAAGATGCCTAAAGTAAGAAGGCATCCGGTGCAGTAGACGCCCGCCTCGTCGGCCTTTGTCCGGTCGATCGCGGCAAGTCCCCTGATGCCGCACCTCGCCAGGTCGAGAAGGCTGTAGTCCCTGCATCCCGCTGCCACGCCGCAGCAGAGGCCGTGCCCGAGGTTGTCATTCATCTCGACGACTTCGTGGCCCAGCATGCGCAGCAGCCTGCGCTG
>JAKJGD010000100.1 GCA_022704585.1 Spirochaetota bacterium
GCAAGCCGCTCATAACTGCTACGGGTGCAGACGGTGCATACCGGTTTGATAAGCTGCCCGGCGGCTCGTACACAATAACCTTCTCCGGCCCGGGCTTAATTACTGAAACGGCTCAGCTGCAGCACATCAAGCAGGGCGAAGCGTTTATCCTTCCCATGGTAATGTTCCGTCCGGCAATGGTTTCCGGCAGGGTTTCTATCGAAGGGATTAATTCCCCGGCCATAAACGTGGATGTGAGCATTATCGGAAATGTTTCTTATTCGGCCACGACATTCCAGGATGGTACATACCGCATTGATGATATAAAGCCAGGCACCTTCAAGATCAAAGCGGTGCATCAGGGATTTTATGAACTTACGCCGCGGGCGGTAAAGATCAATGAAGGAGAAACAATCGATGCAGTCAATTTTACCGTAAAGCCGAAAGAGCCTCAGATTCAGGTATATTCTTACCGGTATACCTATGCTCCTGGAGACAACGTGGACTTCAATTTACGGACTTTCCGTCTCGAAAGCTATAAAGTGACGATCTACAGGGTTCCCGTGGATATACTGGTACGTGGAGGCGTTGACGCGGACAGGCTCGATCCGGCCGAATCAGGATTTAAGGCGGTTACCACCTGGGATGAACCGGTCCAGGAATTCGAGCCGTATGAATGGCGTTACCAGTCACTCAGGATAAAAACGCCGCTTCCTACAGGCGGTTATTGCGTTGAGGTGCAGGGGGCCGGCCGGGTTATCAGCAGGAAGTTTTTTTCTCTGACAACGGTCGGTATCGTCATGAAGCGTTCGCAGAGCTCAATTTTTGCTTATGCAACTAATCTCGTGGATAATTCGCCCATCGGGGAAGCGAGGATAGCCGTCTTTGATACGACGCCAGTGAAGAAAAAGGACTCTGAATCCGCTGCGTCGTATGAACCGCCCGATCAGATTGAAGACCTTCCCGTCCGGGTTGTTCTTCAGGGGAAAACCGATAAGAACGGCCTGTATCATAAAGCAATTCAATCGACAAAACATCTGTCAGCCATTGTCATCGCGAAAGACGGCAGCTATGCCATTTGCAATACCGGTTCGCCCTCATGGTTCGCACGCGAACAGAAGAAGTATTTTATTTATACTGACAGGCCGGTTTATCGCGCGGGTGACACGGTGCACTACAAGATGATCGGGAAAAACAGGGAGAACAGGTTTGTCCCCATTCCCGGCGAGCGTATGTATTACAAGATTGTAAACCGGGACATGAACACCCTGCTGGACGAAGGAAGTGTCGTACTTGACGATTGGGGGACAGCTGACAGCAAGATTGTAATCCCGCGGGAATCGCATCTTGGCGTGCACGAGATACTGGCCGGACCGAACCGGGACAATCTCTACGGGAGAGGCAGGTTTTATGTCGAGCAATACCGAAAGCCCGAGTTTATGATATCAATAGCACCGTCAAAAGAATATTTCATCAACGGCGATACAGCCGAATTCAAGGTTGAGGCGAAGTATTTTTTCGGTGCGCCTTTGAAAGGTGCCCTGATCAAATACCGCTTTTATGAGACGCGTCTCAGGGATACTGATACCACTTATTGGTGGGAGGAGGATTACGCGGATTCGGGTGCGTATAACCGTATCATTCTGGAGGGGGAAAAGTATGCCGATAATGACGGAATCGCAGTTTTGCGGCTGCACGCGGGTGACTTTCCGTACGATCGTGAAATAACCTGCGAGGCCACCGTTGTAGACCACTCGAATGTGAGTATAACGTCAAGCAACCGGGTGCGTGTGGGCAGAGGAGAGTATTACGTGAAAATCCAGCCGGCGCAGCACTTCTTCTCATCCGGGGAGAAAAAATCTGTGACTATCAGGACTCTGACCCATGCGGGAAAACCGACAGGTGCGCGTTTGAAGGTTGAGCTTTTCCGGTACATCTGGAAGCCGTGGGAACGGGTTTATTTGCACGACAGCAAGCCTGTTTTTTCGGAAAAGGTTACGATCGACGACACGGGATCGGTCGTTATCGAACTGCCCCGCCAGTTCAGCTTCAGCGGGGAATTTGACCTCGTAGTCACCGGCGTTGACAGGAAAGATAATGTCATCACAGCATCGAGGGTTATCTGGATATACAGCACAGGCGGCGCGCAGGCGGCATCGCGATTTAAAAACCTGGAGCTTGTTCTCAATAAAAACGAACTCGACAAACCCGGGGAGGTGACCTGCCTGATTAAAAGCAGGTACACTGATGCGTACGTGTGTCTCACCCTGGAAGGGAGAGATGTATATGAATCGCGGGTGATAAAAATGACCGGGAACATCATGCCGGTAACTTTTTCCGTCATGCCCGAGTATGCGCCGAACCTGTATATAACTGCATCGATGCAGAGAAAGCGAGCCCTTTACACCTCATCGGCAGAGGTGTCATTGCCGGTTCGGGATACCGCGTTGTCGCTTACGGTGGAAACTGACAGGCAGAAATACAAGCCCGGCGAAAGGACTTCGGTCACGATCAAGGCGCTTGACACGGAGGGGAAACCCGTGCGCGCCGATATTTCACTGGCAGCGGTGGACGAGTCCATCTACCAGATACGATCCGATCACACGCCGCCAATGAAAGACTTTTTCTATACAAAGATATCCAACTGGGTGCTCACAAGCTATTCGTATCCCATCACGGTCCTGGCCGGTGCCGGGAAGGACGGGAAGATCAAGGTGCGTGAAAAATTTGAGGACACGGCATTCTGGCAGGCGAAGATAAAAACTGGCGAGGATGGCACGGCACGTGTCAGCTTTACCCTTCCTGATAATCTCACTACCTGGCGGCTTACCGTGCGCGGGCATGACCGAGCCGGAAGGGTCGGGGAAAAGCGCTCGACCTTCATCGTGACACAGGATATGATCGCACGAATCGGAAAGCCGCGTTTCATGGTTGAAGGAGACGAGATGGGTCTCATCGGTATCATGAACAGCAACACGGACCGTGGACTGAAACGGGTCGACGCTGAGTTCGAGGCGAACGGGACGATGCTTATGCCGGAGGAAAAAATGCCGGTAAGCCTTCCTGCGTTTGGCTCCGCAAGTAATTACTATCACTTCAGGGTGCCGAAGGATGGACGTGAAGTAACTCTCAGGTTTAGCGCGAAGGCTGACCAGGAGGCGTCGGACGCAATCAAAGTATCTGTACCGGTCGAGCGGCGGGGCGTGCCCTTTAAGCTGAACGGGATCGGAGACATGGTGAATAATAAAACAGTAACCATCACACCGCTTGCAGACACGGATGATTTCTCATTTATTCCGGAAGCGGTAACAATTTCAGTAAATCCATCGCCGGTCATACAGATGCTTCGGGCGACAACCTACCTGAGCGAATACCCCTACGGGTGTATCGAGCAAACACTCAACAGCTTCATGCCGAACCTTGCCCTGCACCGGGTACTGAAACTCAAGGGATACACGCAATTCATTAATGAAAAGGCAAAGATTGAACTGGATAAAAAGGTGGCAGCAGGCATTGAGCGTGTACAGCAATACCAGAATTATGATGGTACCTGGGGCTGGTGGGCGGGAAGCCGCGGTAATGCCTTTGTAACCGGGTATGTGCTTAATTCGATCTACCTGGGAGGGGCGTCAGGTTTTGCGTATGACAAGGATATAGTAAAAAAAGGAATCGATTCCATCCGGATATATTTCAAGAATCCAGCTCTCGATGAATGGGACGCTGTGGCGTATCTTATGTACATCAATGCCCTGTGGGGACGATGGGACCGGGATATATTTAAAAAAATAATGGCGCAGAAGGAGAGAACGACCTACCAGATGGCGTTTGTGATCAGGGCAATTGCGGTGGCACGTTCAAAGGGGCTGCTGTCCGAAGAAACAAAAGAGGAAACGTTTTCGGGAATGTCGCTTTTGCTGGAGTCTCTCAGAAATCGTGCCAGAAAGGACTCCAGGGGGTTATTCTGGGAAAGCACGGGCAGTGATCGCTGGAGCTGGCCCGGCAGTGACACGGAAATGACCGGTCATGTCCTCTCCGCACTGGTGGAGAGCGGTGATCGATCGACGCTGCCGGCCCAGATCGTACGCTCGCTTTGCAGCAGGTCCCGGGGCGATGCATGGGAATCGACAAAGGAAACGGCAACCGTGATAAGCGCGTTGTGCGCTTACCTGGAGGCAGCGGGAGGAACTGCTGTGAACAAAGGCGCGGTGACGTTCACGATGGATGGTAAAAAAATAGCTGATATTTCGTATGATGTTGATATGCTTACAGAGGTGAAGTCTCTAACAAAAAAAGTGGTGCTTCCCGATGCCGGCTCACGGACCTCATTTACCATTAATGCGGAAGGCCTGGCCGGCGCTGATATGAGCTTCGATATATCAATAAACGGCACGCTTTATTTTAAAGAAAAAGGAATTGCGACACTGCTGAAATCGGAGGAAAAAAGCCTGAACGCACTGGCCAACGGGATCACAATGACCAGGACTTTCGCGGCCATAACGCGGGTGCGGGACGTACGCAACAATGAATACCTGGTCCCGCAGAGCCTCGCTGATAAAAAGATGATCCGGATCGGCGATGAGATGCTTGTGAAGGTAAAATTCTCGGCCCGGGATGATTTTCAATACCTGGTTCTGGAGGATTTCCTCCCATCCGGATTCGAGGTGACTAAGGAAAGCGCATATGACGATTACCAGCCCTTTGTCCACGTCGAGCGGCGGGACAACAGGATGGTGTATTTCTTTTCCGAACTGAAAAAGAACGAGCTGTATGAAATCGCCTATATCGTACGTGCGGAGCTGCCCGGAACCTTCATGATCAAGCCGTCACGGATGGAGTGCATGTACGAGCCGACAATCCAGGGATGGTCAGCACCCGCGGTTGTCGATGTGAAGAAAAAATAACTATCCGTTCCCGATTTTTATTTACCCGGGAATTGGATAGGAAGTATAAAAAATAATCGCGTGTTGAGAGGGAGCGGCATGAAGCCACAAACAATTGTCTCACTGGTTATCGGCGTGTTGATAACCATCCTCATTATACAGAATACTCATTCGGTAGTATTGAAGATTTTCTTCTGGCAGCCCGAGATTCCGCTAATAATCCTGATAGCTGTTGTGCTGGCAGCAGGATTCATAGCCGGTATGTTCTTGAAAAGCGTCACCGGTGCGGTTTCAAAAAAAAAGGACGAGTACTAAAAGCTCTATTAGGCTACGAACGGGTTGAGCAATGGCATGAATTCTCCGTGCGATGAAAACAGAGTCTCTGTTCGATTTGCTGTCCTGTTTTTTTATCTTGCAGTATCGGTACTGGCGGTACAGCCTGTTGAAACGCGGGACGAGCAGTATCACCGTGCATTCGACATCCCGGTTTCGATTGACATATTGTCAAAACAGGTCAGGCTCCTCAGGGAGGGTACCCTGAAGGATATTACCGTCACGATCGATGATTCAACTGAAATCCGCGACACCCTCCATAATGAACGGATCATGGCGCATACGCTTACCTTTACTAATGACGGAGTGATTCGCATCATGGCTGATTCAAGGGAAGCGGCCCGACCGGTTCGGATCATTCTCAATGGTGCCTCAAAAGATGCCTCCTGTAATGTGCGGGTGGGCGGTGAGGTGCGGCGCTATCCACTCCCGATGACTATAGTATATGATAAAAATGGGCTCAGGTTCCTCGTTATGGAAGAGCTCTATCGTTATATCCTTGACTCAGCGAGTGCCGAATACGGCATGGAATATATCAAGGATCAAGAAGCTGTCATGGCCCTGGCACATGTAATCGCTGCACGGTATAGATTCAAACAGGAAGCCAGGGTGCACGATGGCGCCGATTTCTGCGATTTGACACACTGCCAGGTATACCGCGGCAGGATCGCACGCATTACGGTGTCTGATGAATGGATGATAGACCATGCTGCGCTTCCGGTTAATATGTTTTTCCATTCCAGGTGCGGCGGTAATACACTTGACGAGAGAGTATTTTCAAACCATGGGAGCAAGCGTGTGACCGGCAATGAAGGAGTAAAGGATTACCTGTTTCAGGACGGCACATGGCTATGCCGGAGCGCTGATTCTACCTGGGAGCGGTCAATCAGCAGGGAAGAATTATTGAAACTGATTTTGCCGGATGCCAGGCACCGTGCTGATGAACCAATTTCGATTCAATATGACAGAAAACGGCTTGAGCTCAGGATCAGCGAGGGAAATAAAACCATATCGATTCCTCCCGAAACCTTCCGCCTTGCCATCAACAGGGTGAAGGGATGGAATTATATTAAAAGCAACAACTTCACGATCAAGGAAACAATAGTCGATGAAAAACATTTGATAAATTTCAGGGGCGAGGGACTCGGGCATTGTGTCGGATTCTGCCAGCACGGTGCACTGGCGCTTGCCCGCAGAGGGTATAACCGTTTTGAGATACTGGAGCATTATTACCCCACGTTGACGCTGAAACCGGTAGGTGGCAATCCTGTTACCACTCCATTCCTGTCATATTGCGTTTTTGACCTTTCAACAGGGGCGGTGCGAGAGATCTGTCCAGGGCAGGATTTTATCCACAGGAGAATCCCTGCCGGATCCGTTTTCAAACTGATCGTTGCACTTTATCTTGTATCCGAGCGACCTGATATTGTTAATGAATATACCTTCAATTGCTGCGGTACAAACACTCATGACATGGCCATGCCTGACAGATGCTGGAACCAGCATGGACACGGGGCACTGCAGCTCAAAGACGCCATCCCCTATTCCTGTAATCTCTATTTTGCATCACTGTATAACAGGATCTCAATTAAAAAGTTCAGCGATTTTTTTAATGCCTTCTGCCTGTGTGCCGGAATCCAGGCAGGACTACCGCGGATATCCGGTGACAGGGAATGGTCTCTCATGCTGGCAGGACTTGATTTCAGGTTGACCTTCGCGATCGATGATTATATAAAGTTGGTCCGTTTTCTGAATTGCAGCGGATCATACGCTACGGTGGAGGAAGCGTGCCCCGCTGTTTTGTCGTATGATCAAAGGCTGGCCATCTTCAGGGCGCTCAAGGAAACATGCATCAAAGGTACAGCCGGCGGTGTCACTAAACCGTATGGGGCTGAATGCAATTACCAGGCCCTGCCCGAACACGTGAAGAATGAGACCTGGGACATGAGTGAAAATGCCTGGGG
>JAKJGD010000101.1 GCA_022704585.1 Spirochaetota bacterium
CGCCTCAGGAAGCGGGGCCTGCGCCACCTGGTGAAGTCCCGGGTGGAAACGCCCGCACCGGTCCACCCGGAGGACGTGGAGATAATCAGGGGAGGCAGCGCGCTCGCGGCGACGTCCGCGGGAGGCTCAAAGTGGCTCCGCCTGATCGAGCAGTGGCTCGCGGCGGAGCGGGGTACGGGCGGGAAAAACATGCCCAACATCTTCGACGTGATAGCCCAATCGGTCGACATCATGGAATACATCAATACCGCGCTCATGCTGAAGTACGATTCCCCCACGGTCCTCGTCGAGCCGAACGTGACGGACGTGTCGACCCTGAATTTCGCGGACGCGGGCAAGATCATGTACGAGGGCTACCTGGCCTGCTCCCGCGTGAAGGGCCAGCTGACCCGGAAGATCAAGGCATGGGTATGAGAGGAGCGGCACGGGGCAGGATACCTGAACGATGACCAGAAAAGAAGACATCAGAAAACGTTACGATGAGCTGTGCGACCTGATACACAGTTACAACCGCCATTACTATGACCTTGATACGCCGCTGGTGGACGACGCCGAATATGACCGGCTCATGCTCGAGCTCGTCGACCTCGAACAGAAGAACCCGGGCATACGCCGGGAAGACTCGCCCGCCGCGCTGGTCGGCGGGTTCGTGTCCCCCGCCTTCTCGGAGGCGCCCCACGACCCGCCCATGCTCTCACTGGGCAATATCTTCAGCGGGGATGAGCTTGATGACTTCGACGCGCGGTGCCGGAAGGCGGCGGGCGGCGGGGAGGATATCCTCTACTCCATGGAGCTCAAGTACGACGGACTCGCGATCGAGGCGGTGTACGAGAAGGGCCGCTTCGTCAAAGGGTCCACGCGCGGCAACGGAAACGTGGGCGAGGACGTGACGCGCAACATGGCCACCGTCCGCGCCGTGCCGTCCTCCCTCGCGCAGCCGTACCCGGACTACCTCTCTGTGCGCGGCGAGGTGTACATGAAGCTCGAGGGTTTCGAGAAGCTCAACGCGGAGCGCGCGGCCGTGGACGAGCCGGTTTTCGCCAATCCGCGGAACGCGGCCGCCGGCTCGCTCCGGCAGCTCGACCCGGCGGTGACCGCGTCGCGCCCTCTCGATGCGGTTTTCTACGCGCTCGGCAGGGTCTCGGACGACATGCCGATAGCCGACCAGAAGGCGCTTTTCGATACGCTGCCCCGGCTCGGCATTCCCGTGAGCGGGGAGGCCCGGGTGGGGGCGATCGGCGCGGTCCGGGACTTTTATGCGCACTGGCTGGAGAACCGGCACGCGCTCGACTTCGACATTGACGGCGTGGTGGTCAAGGTGAACGACTTCTCCCTGCGGGAGCGGATGGGCGCCACGAGCAAGGCCCCCCGCTGGGCCGTGGCCTGGAAATTCCCCGCGCGCGAGGCGGTCACGGTGCTGGAATCGGTCGACTGCCAGGTCGGGCGCACTGGCATCGTCACGCCGGTGGCGAACCTGCACCCCATAAACATCGGCGGTGTGATCGTGAAGCGCGCCACCCTCCATAACTTCAACGAGGTCAAGCGGCTGAACGCGCGCATCGGAGACACGGTGAAGGTGATCCGCTCCGGCGACGTGATCCCCAAGGTGATCGAGGTGACGGCGCACGCCGGCGGTGCGGCGATCGAGCCTCCGGCGGCCTGCCCGTCGTGCGGCGAACCGCTCCGGCAGGAGGACATCTACGTCCGCTGCGTCAATCCCGGGTGCGGTGCAAAGCTGCTGGAGGGGCTCAACTTCTTCGTGTCGAAGGACGGCATGGACATCGAGTACGTGGGGCCCGAGCTGGTCGCGCGGCTCCATGCCGCCGGGCGGCTCAACACGGTCGCGGATTTCTACAAGATTACCAAAGAAACGCTCCTGGACCTGGAACGGATTGGCGACAGGCTCGCGGACAAGATACTGGAGTCGATCAACGCGCGGCGTCGAGTGCCGCTTTCGCGCTTTTTACGGGCGTTGGGCATCAGGAACGTGGGCGGATATGTGGCCGATTTGGTGGCGGGGCATGCCGGGAGCCTGCAGAACCTGCTGAACATGTCATACGATGAACTGCAACGTTTATGGAAAATGGACAAATCGAATAAGATCGCAGGCTCAATTTATGAATATCTGCATGATGATGATGCTATCAATGTAATACAGGACATGCTCGCCGCCGGGCTCGTCGTGGAGGACGAAAAGGTGGAGCGGGCGCCGGACAGCCCTGTGAAGGGAAAGACCTTCGTGGTCACCGGCACTCTCTCCCGCTTCAGCCGGCAGGAGGCCGAGGCGCTCATCAAGCGGCTGGGGGGCAGGGCGGCCGGGTCCGTGAGCGGGAAGACCGACTACGTTCTGGCCGGCGAATCGCCGGGCTCGAAGCTTGACAGGGCGCGCGAGCTGGGCGTGAATGTCATAGATGAAAACGAATTCATACGCATGACGGGCGAGGGGGGACATGAATAGGATCAGGGAATTCTGCACCAAGCACTACTATCTTTTGACATCGGTACTCATGTTCATGTCGTTCCCGTCATACGATGTCTGGTTCCTCAAGGCATTTCCCTTCTTCGCCTGGATCGCCCTGGCGCCGGTCTTCATCTATGTCCGGGACAAAAAGCCCCGGGAGGTCTATCTCTCCGCGTTCCTGGCCGGCCTGCTCGGGAATTTCCTCGCGTACGAATGGATCGGGAATTTCGGCGCCGCGGTGACCGGCGGGTATGCGGTCATTCTCGGATTCCTGATGCCGAGCCTCTCGGTATTCTTCGCGCTGAAGATATTCGCGGCAGAGATGATCGCGCGGCGTTTTGAGAAGCTGCGCCCGCTCGTGTTCCCGGCGGTCTGGCTTTTCGTGGACTGGATCCAGACCATCGGGTTCCTGGCATACCCGCTCCCCAACTGGGCGTACTCCCAGTACCCGTTCACTCCCTTTATACAGATGGCGTCGCTCACCGGCATCATGGGCATCACCTTCGTCATCGTGCTCGTGAATTACCTGCTGGCGGAGCTCGTCCGTGCGGGGGGCTTACGCGCAGCGCCGGTTCGCGGCATCCTCCGGATGAAGGAGGCGCGTCTCCTGGGCATCGCGCTGGCCTTCGTCGCGGCAATGACCGCGTACGGCGCCGCGGTGATGGCGCTCAACACCGGGGCCGGGAAGAGCGGCCTCCGCGTCGCCATGGTGCAGTCCTGCATTTCACCCTGGGAGAACTGGAGCGAGAACCGCTTCTCCTACCTCGCGGAGCTCAAACGCTACACCGGGAAAGCTATGGGGGACCGGCCCGACCTGGTCATCTGGTCGGAGTCCGCCACGCTTGAGACCATCTCGTACGATTACGAGCAGGGCATGCTGAACGAGTTCGACCAGGAGGTGCTGGCGCTGGCGCGGCAGAACGAGCGGCCCCTCCTTACCGGCGAGATCGGCGTGGTCGAGGATTATTCGGACATCATACTCAGACGGTACCCGCAGAACAACGCGGTGCTCATCAACGCCGGGGGCGAGGTCGTGGGGAGCTACGCGAAGATACACCTGGTCCCGTTCGGGGAATGGTTTCCCTACGAGAAGTGGCTCGGCTTCGTGAAGCGGATCACCGAAAGCATGGGCGGCTCGAGCTTCGTGCCGGGCGACAAGCCAAAGGTGTTCGAGGTGGGCGGCAGGAAGTTCGGGGTCCTGATCTGCTACGAGGGGATCTCCCAGCGGCTCTGCCGCACGTACCGAGCCATGGGCGCCGAGTATTTCGTAAACATCACGAACGACGGGTGGACCGACACCTTCCGCGGCCACATGCAGCACTTTTCCGCGTCAAAGTTCAGGGCCGTTGAGAACGGCATCTGGTACCTGCGGGCCGGCAACACCGGCTACACCGCGTTCATTGATCCCTACGGAAGGATACGCAAGTCGATCCCCATTTTAAAGAAGGGCTTTCTCGTCGACGAGATAGATTTTTCGCTCAACCACCGGACTCTCTACGCGCTGATCGGCGACCTGTTCCTCTACCTGGCCATGGCGTTTGTTATCGCCCTTGCCGGTATCATGGTGTTCGAGAAGGTCCGCTCCTCTGCCGTAAAAAAGTGATAATGAGCCGCTGGCAGCTGTTTTAGCACCCGCAAATAAGGACAACATTGTAACCCTTGCAGGCAGGTGGTTATCTGCACTCCAGGGTCAGAGCAACCTTCCGGCCGATAGTTATCGGTAGTCGCGTGGATAGTTATCGCCATTCTTTCATTACTTACAGCCCCCTTATGCTATAATTAAAATAAACAAAATAATAAAAATATTACAAAAAAATAAAATTTAAATGTTATATTTTGTAATTAATTGTAATAATAAGTAAAAATTAGTAATAATTTTCTTGAAATTATAAGAGTCCAATATATAGATACTGCCCAGATAACAATTGGACATTATCCAACCGCCGGATAACCGCGGAAAGTCCGCGAGCTGAAAAATTATACATGCAACATGTGGAGGGACGATGAACGTTAAACTGAGCAAACGTAATGATAAAAAATCGAAAAATGCGGGAACGCAGAAAACTCTCTGCTATAATCCCGGCACGGGTGAAAAGCTGGCTGAATACCCTGTCAATACCACCGAAGATGTTCGGATCGCGGTAAAGAAAGCGCGAAGCGCGCAGGTAACCTGGGCTGCAATGCCGATCAAAAAACGCGTGAAACACATGCTTAAAATTCGCGCGCATATTATTTCAAATATAGACCGTATCTCCGAGATTATTTCCAGGGACAACGGCAAAACGCGGGCTGATGCGCTTATTGCCGAAGTGGTCCCCTCGACCATGGCCATTTCCTTCTACTGCCGCAAGGCCGCCTCGTTTCTGAAAGACAGGAAGCTGCCGCTCGGTAACATCGCCTTTATCAACAAGAGAAGCAGGGTCGCCCGCGTGCCCTTCGGCGTGGTCGGGATCATCTCGCCCTGGAATTATCCGTTTGCAATACCGTTCTCCGAGGTAATCATGGCGCTCCTTGCCGGCAATGCCGTCATCCTGAAAGCGGCATCCGAGACGCAGGTGGTCGGACACGCACTGAAGGAATGTATCGAGGCCGCAGGCCTGCCGGACGGAGTGTTCACCTACCTGAATCTTCCCGGGAGCGTGGCCGGCGACGCGTTGCTCGAATCCGGTGTGGACAAGCTTTTCTTCACCGGATCGGTGCCGGTCGGCAAATACCTGATGAAAAAGGCGTCTGAGACCCTCACGCCGGTATCGCTCGAGCTGGGCGGTAACGACCCAATGATCGTATGCGATGATGCCGACCTTAAAAGAGCGGCCGCCGGAGCCGTGTGGGCCGGGCTTCAGAACGCCGGGCAGTCATGCGGCGGGGTCGAGCGGATCTATGTGGACCGGAAGGTCTACTTCCCCTTCCTGGCGCTCCTGAAAGAGGCGGTCGAGAAGCTGCGCGTCGGGTATGACACCGGCCACAATATGGACATCGGCGCCATGACGACCCGTCGCCAGATGGATACCGTGCGTTCGCATATCGATGATGCGCTCAGGAAGGGGGCCATCATTTTCGCGCAGTCGAAGTGCCCGGCAGGCGACGCGGGGCAGTTTTTGCCGTGCACGGTCCTGACCGAGGTCAACCACGCAATGCTTGTCATGAAGGACGAGACTTTCGGGCCGGTACTCGGCGTCATGCCCTATGACAATATGGAAGAAGCGGTAGCTCTCGCCAATGACTCATACCTGGGGCTTACCGGATCGGTATGGTCGAAGGACAGGAAGAAGGCGATGCGCATCGGAAGGCGGATCCAGGCCGGCGCGATCACCATAAACGACCACCTGATGAGCCACGGCCTGCCGGAAACTCCCTGGGGCGGTTTCAAGCAGTCGGCTATCGGCAGGTCGCACGGCGATATCGGATTCGCGGAGATGACACAGCCACAGGTCATTGTGAACGACGTGCTGCCGTTTGCGCGGAAAAACATGTGGTGGCAACCATTCAGCGTGAATATCTACAATGGACTGAAGGGGCTTTCAGAGATGCTCTATTCCAAAAACCCGTTCCTGCGTTTACGGGGGGCGGCGCTGCTGGTCAGGGTGTTTCCAAGGACGTTTAAATCGGACCTGTAATTCTCAGCCGATAATGAAGCCCCGCATCGACACGGTGCCGTTCTGAATCCCTTCATGGAAGAATTCCACACGGTCCGTCTCCTCGCGGAGCGAGAGGGCGTAAAGCATCGGGATATAGTGGTCGCTCGTCGGCGCTGCCAGGGCCATGTTCCTGCCCAGGCTTTTGTACTCGACAAGGGCCCGGTGGTCGCCGGCCAGGATGAGCGACTTCAGCTTCTCGTCGATATCGACGGCCCAGTCGTGGGGCTCCGCCTCCATGTCATACTCCATCATGTTCAGGTTGTGGACCATGTTGCCGCTCCCGATCACCAGTATGCCGTTCCGGCGAAGGGCGGTGAGGCGGCGGCCCAGCTCGTAGTGTGACCGCGGGTCCATGCCCGGGTCGAAGCCCATCTCGAACACGGGCACGTCCGCGTCCGGGAAAAGGTGCACAAGCACCGCCCAGGACGCATGGTCGATCCCCCATTCCGGGGTGCAGGTGACCATGTATTTTGCGGTGCGCGAGACGAACTGTGCCTCGTCCGGCGCGCCAGGGCAGGGGTACTTCACCGCGTACAGTTCGGGCGGGAATCCGAAAAAGTCGTAGATCTGCTCCGGGTTCTTCGCGCAGTTCACGACCGGCGATTTCGCAAGCCAGTGCGCCGAAACCACCATGATCGCTCTCGGTCGCGGCAGCTCTCCGCCCAGCTTCCTGAGGGCGCGGGTGTAGCCGTTGTCCGTGACGGCGTTCATGGGTGAGCCGTGTCCTACGAAGAGGACCGGCATTAAAGGCGATGATGAATTCATGGTACTCATGGTGAACACGAATGTCCGGAACGTGTGTTAATCACGAATGATCTGTCGTTCAAACCGGTTGTTGAAAATCGCTGCCGCCGCCGCTTGGGGCGGCGGCGGCAGCGTGGATCTTTCTCTGTAGTGCAACAATCGTTCGTTTTACGATATACTGAAACGTGCTGCGGGTATTTCCTGGATGGGGTTTTAGTATCCCTTTCTTTTTTTATAGCAATCCTTGCAGTAAACCGGCCTGCCTTCAGCGGGCTTGAACGGAACTTCGCAGTCCTTTCCGCAATCTG
>JAKJGD010000102.1 GCA_022704585.1 Spirochaetota bacterium
CCGCCGGCCTGGGCCATATCTTTCCTGCCGCCCCCGCCGCCGCCCACGCATTTGACCGCATCCTTGATGATTGCGCCGCAGTCAATGCCCTTTTTCACGGCGCCGGCTGTCGCCGCAAACAGGAGCAGGGCCGTATCACCGTTGTTCGAGCCGAACAACACGACCGACGGGTCCGTCTTTGAGCGTATGGCATCGGAGAGCCCTCGCAGCTCGTCGACGCCGACACCGTCGAATACGCGGGATATGATCTTCACGCCGCCCGCATCGACCGCTCCGGCGACGAGCGAGTCCATGTCAGAGGTGATGGTCTCTTTTCTCATTTTTTCGATTTCTTTTTCAAGCTGGCGTGTCCGCTTCATCAATTCATCAACACGCTTCACGATGGCCGATTCGGCGACATTGACGGTCTTCGCCAGCTCGGCAATGATACCGTCGTAACTGTTGTAGCGTTCCAGCACGCCCCTGAGCGTGACGGCCTCGATCCTCCGCATGCCGGCGCCCGGCGAGGCCTCCCGCAAAATCTTGAAGAGTCCGATCTGGCCCGTTGACGTGACATGGGTTCCGCCGCATAGCTCTTTGCTGAAGCCAGGCACCGAGATGACACGCACGGTGTCCTCGTATTTTTCATCGAACACTGCCATGGCCCCGGTCTTGACCGCGTCCTGGTAGTTCATGATCTCGGTCATGACCGGGATGTTTTCCCATATCTTCCTGTTTACGATTTCTTCAATCTTCCGGATCTCCTCGGCGGTCATGGCATTGAAGTGGGTGAAGTCAAACCGCATCCGCTCAGGCGCGACAAGCGATCCCGCCTGCCTTACATGGGTCCCCAGCACGCTCCTGAGGGCGGCATGGAGCAGGTGCGTGACCGAGTGGTTCGCCCGTATCAGGTTCCTGTTCACTACATCGACAGCGGCCTCGACCTCGTCCCCGGTCCTGAACTCGCCGCTTACCACCTCTCCCATGTGGATGATGGTCCTGTTTATCTTCTTAGTATCCTCGACCCTGAACGATGCGCCGGACGGCGCTGTTATGGTCCCGATGTCTCCCACCTGTCCCCCGGACTCCCCGTAGAATGACGTCTCTTTCAAAACGACAAGTCCTTTTGTGCCGACGGCAAGCCGGTCAGTGACAGCGCTCCCGTCGTGCAGAAGCTCGATGCCCGAGCGGTAGACGACTGATTCGTATCCCCTGAACACGGAGTCACCCGCTTTCTTTCCTATTTCCTCCAACGCATCTTCGAGACTGCCGGAGGAGGCTTTCCAGCTCTGCTTGCCCCGCTCACGCTGCTTTTCCATCTCCTGTTCGTAGCCGTTCATGTCGACGTCGAGCCCGCGTTCCAGGGCCATCTCGCGCGTCATCTCGAGTGGAAACCCGAAGGTATCGTACAATAGAAACGCGTCGTTTCCGGATATTATCTTTTCCTTTTTCTTTATGCATGTTCCCATGATCTCCTCGAGACGATTCATGCCGTTCTCCAGGGTCTCGAGAAAGCGCTGTTCCTCTGACTCGATCACCCGCTTCAACCCCGCGGCGGCCTCTTTCAGCTCCGGGTAGAACTCCTGCATGATCCCTATGACGGGATCGACCATCGAGCAGATAAACGGCTCTGTTATGCCGAGCTGGCGGCTAAAGCGCATGGCGCGCCGAAGCACGCGCCGAAGCACGTAGCCGCGGCCGTCATTGGAGGGATACACGCCGTCGGATATTGCGAAGGTGAGCGCCCGGGCGTGCTCGGCGATGATATTCACTGCGACCTTCTCGCCGCCCTCGTATTTCACCTTCGCCTTTTCGCAGACGAATGAGGTCAGGTGTTTGAATTCATCGGTATCATACACGGAATCGACGTCCTGGACCAGGGTCGCAAGACGCTCGAGCCCCATACCGGTATCGATGCCCGGCCGGGGAAGGGGGTGCAGCGTGCCGTCTGCGTCCTGGTTGTACTGGTTGAACACAAGGTTCCAGTATTCAAGGAAGCGCTCGCACTCGCAGCCCGGTTTGCAGTCGGGGCGCCCGCAGCCGTATTTCTCCCCGCGGTCGATATAGAGCTCGGAGCAGGGGCCGCACGCGCCGGTGTCGCCGGCGGGGCCCCAGAAATTATCGGCCTTGCCGAGGCGCACTATCTTGTTCTCCGGGATCCCGATCCGGTCCCTCCATATATCACGGGCCTCATCGTCGTCCTCGTATATTGAAACCCATATCTTTTCTTTGGGGAATCCGATAACCGTGGTTGAAAAATCCCAGGCGAACTGAATTGCTTCCTCCTTGAAATAATCCCCGAATGAGAAGTTTCCAAGCATCTCAAAGAACGTCAGGTGCCGTTTCGTTTTTCCCACGTTTTCCAGGTCGCTGGTCCGCAGGCACTTCTGGACCGTTGCCGCCCTGGTATATTCCAGCTCCACGGTACCGGCGAACATCGGTTTGAATTGTACCATGCCGGCCGTGGTGAAGAGCAGCGTGGGGTCGTCTTTCGGTATGAGCGAACTGGACGGTACAATACGGTGTTCCCGTTCCCGGAAAAATTCGATGAAAGACTTTCGTAAATCCATTACCGTGAGCATTTCGCACCTCTCAATGGCATAAAACATCGCTGCCGTATGGCTTTTTAGCACTATCTGGACAACCGGATATATTTTTCAAGTGATTATTTTGGAAAGCTGCGCACCAGCCAGGCCGCCGTAAAAAATGGCAACTAATACTTTACAAATGCCGGACTCCTTTTTAGACTGTTGCCGCCCGCACCCGGAGCATACCGGCATCGGGATGGAGGTCGCCAATGCACGTGCGTAACATACGGCTCCTGCCGGACAGGTACCCGACCGGGGACGTGTATCCCTTCAACCTGGATATATTCAGGGCCACCGATCGCCTCGATCTGGGCAGGCCGGTGACTTTCTTTGTCGGAGAAAACGGCACGGGTAAATCTACCCTGCTCAGGGCCATTGCCATGAAATGCAACATTCATATCTGGGAAGGGCTCGAGAGGACCCGCTTTCATTATAATCCGCATGAACGGGAATTACACAAGTACATCGCGCTGGAATGGACCGATGGTCCGGTCCCGGGCTCGTTCTTCGCCTCGGAGATATTTCGGAATTTCGCTGTTAACCTCGACGAATGGGCCTCCATGTCGCCTGCGACGCTCGAGTATTTCGGCGGGAGATCTCTCATGGAACAGTCGCACGGGCAGTGCCACATGTCCTTCTTCAGAAATCGCTTTACAATACGGGGGCTTTATCTGCTCGACGAGCCCGAGAATGCCCTCTCACCAGGCCGCCAGATCGAGCTGCTCGCGCTCCTTAAAGAAATGGCCGGCCGGGGCCACGCCCAGTTCATAATCGCTACCCATTCTCCCATACTCCTCGCGCTTCCGGGCGCCGACATCTTCAGCTTCGACCGCGCACCGATCGCCACGGTGAAGTATGAGGACACTGAGCATTTCCGCATCTACCGGGAATTCATGAACGAGCCGGGAAAATTCCTGTAATACCGTACCGCCGCGGGATGCGGCGCATTGATTCGATGAAGGCTACTCCTGCTCCTCTCTCTCCTCTCTCCGGATCCTCTCGAGAACACTCGTTATCATCTCGCCGTCAAAGCCCCTTCCACGGAGGAAATAGGCCAGTTTTGCCGGTCCGTTCTTCCTGTCTTTAACCGTCTGCCATTTCTTCAGTGCTGCCGCATAAACATCATCAAAAGAATCCTCGAGCGCGGCCGACTCCTTGAGCGCCTGCCTGATGATGTCCCGGTGCACGCCCCGCTTCTGCAGCTCGCTGGCGAGAAGCTGTTTGCCCACCAGCTTTTTCTCCAGCCTGTTGCCGATATAACGGGCCGCGTAATCCGCATCGTCTATATAACCGGCCTCGGAGAGGCCTGCGGTGATTTCCCTGATAAGGTCATGGTCGAACCCCTTTTTTCCCAGGTACCGCTCCATTTCCATCAACGAACGGGGACAGATGGCAAGGTAATCGAGCGCCGTTTTCCTGCACCGGAACCGCTGCGACTCGGCCTTCAGCTGCGAATATTCTGCCTGGTCCAGCTCCTGCCCTGCTTCCAGGCGGTACAGGCCGGCAACCTGATGCGGTATCTTGAGAATCTCCCCGCTTTCGAGCTCCACGGAGATGAATTCCGCGGCCGGCTTTTGTTTTATTATGGTGATCATATCCGTACCCGTACAAATAAAAAAGAGGATGCATGCCTGCATCCTCTCTCTGTCTCCGGAAGAAGTCCTGTTAACGTTTGGAGAACTGGAACCGCTTCCGCGCTTTCTTCTGTCCCGGTTTTTTCCGCTCCACTTCCCGGGAATCCCGGGTGAGAAAGCCGCCGTCGCGCATCTGTTTGCGCAGCTTCTCGTCCATCTTGACAAGGCAGCGCGCGATGCCCATTTTCACCGCCCCGGCCTGTCCGGACCATCCGCCGCCGTCAACCAGGGCCATCACATCATACTTTTCCAGCATGCCGACGTGCTCGAGAGGCTGGCGCACGATCAACTCAAGCGTCTGGCGCCTGAAGTACTGGCCAATCGGCTGATTGTTGATAACCATGTTCCCCGAACCGGGCGCGAGCCATACCCGGGCGACCGACGTTTTTCTTCTACCCGTTGCGTAGTATTTATTCGTCATAAAAATTCCTCTATATGTCAAGTGGTTCCGGCTTCTGAGCCTGGTGCGGGTGCTCGGTGCCGGCGTAAACTTTCAGGTTACTGAATACCTTCCTTCCCAGCCTGTTTTTAGGAAGCATGCTTTTCACCGCATGCTCGATGATGAACTCGGGGCGCTCTTTCTTGATCTTCTTGATGTTCACGAATTTGATACCGCCCGGATACTGTGAGTGTCTGAAGTATTCTTTGTCTTCAGGCTTGCTGCCGGTAAGGACTACCTTCTCTGCATTGATGACAATGACATTGTCCCCCATGTCCAGATTGGGGGTGAAGTCGGGCTTGTTCTTTCCTCTCAGGATCTTCGCCGCTTCAGACGCGAGACGGCCAAGGACCTTGCCGTCGGCATCAATGACAAACCATTTCTTATGTATGTCAGATCCTTTCAATGAGTACGTTTTCTGCATTCCTTTCATCTCTGTTCTCGTACAATATATATAATTTTAATGTTTTATTCAGAAAATAGCCTGAAAATAATCGGAAGGTTTAAAATATATACACGCCTTTTTCTGTCAATACAATATTATTGAAAAAACTATTAATTTTTAGCCATATATTGATTTATTTTTATCCTCGGCAACTGGTTTAACATGCAGAGAACATATCGGGACGATTACATAGGTACTCCCTTCGTAACGTTAGCCGAACCACTGACTATAATAATCTGTCTAAAATATATCGTTACCGGCAAATTGGTGGCAAAACCGGCTAAAAATAAAAAAAATTTGACGAATTTCGTTTTACATAGGAGATTTACAGATAGTAACACAACCTATAACTCAAAGGAGTGCCGTAATGAAAAAGGCGACCGCATTCGCATCATGCCTCCTCCTGCTTGTTGCCCTCGCATCCTGTGGCGGCGGGAAAAACATAAAGCAAGAAACCAGCTCAAATGAATTTTCCTATGGCGAAAAGAGCGTGGACACAAAGCCGGTCAGGGACAAGGCTGAGGGTGTGGCTGCCATTTTCGACAATGACCGGGCACTGGCCCGTGACCGGGCCATCAATGACGCCCGCAACAAGCTCGTCGAAAAGGTCCTCGGCACAACGGTTTCCGGCTCGAGCATGGTGGAGGATTTTCAGCTCGTCAAGCTGCTCATAGAGGAAAAATCGTACGGCCTTGTCAAGAACGAGAAAATACTGTCAGAGAGCTACGAAAGCGACATGTGCAGGGTGATGCTCGAAGGGACGGTGTTACCGGCAGTGGCCGAGGACGCAATAGAGGACGCGCTGAACAGGTACGGCAGGCCGAAGTTCATGATGCTCATCAGCGAAACGTTCGAGCGGCACATGAACGCGCCGGGCTTTACCGAAACGGAAATGCTGATGCAGGAGCGCATGGGATCGGCAGGTTTCGAATTCGTCGACGTCCAGGTGGTACAGGACCTTATGAAGCGCCAGTACGGCCAGATGTCCCGCGCCATGTCCGGGCAGATCAGCCAGGACATCCAGGATCTGCTCCTGAACGACAACGGTGCAGAAGTCATCATCATCGGCACCGCGCAGACCAGGGATCAGTCCGGGGTGCTCGAGGAATACACGAAAAACATGAAGTCAAAGTCCGCCATCGTGCGGCTGAAGGCAATCGACATGTACACGGGAAGAGTGCTGGCAACCACCAGCAAGGACGCTCCCGGCGTTCATACTCAATCGGACACCGCGTCAAAGAGGGCCATCGAGGCCGTGTTGAAGAAAATAATCGGCGGTAAAGACGAGGGAACGGGCGCCTCAAAACCGGGGCCCTTCATGGCAGAGATCATAAAACAATTCGTAAAATCCGCGACACACCGTCCGATCAACGTGTATATTACCGGGCTTAATTATAACGGACTTAAGGAATTCAGGGAACAGGTTTCCCACCGGGTCCGCGGCGTCCAGCAGGTCAATGACAAAGGAAGAGTCGGTTCGGCTGCACGGCTTGAAGTGTTGTTTACCGGCACGACCGCGGAATTCACGGACGAGCTGAAAGCAAAGTCAGAAAAATTAGGCTTCCAGATCGAAATACCGCAGAGCTTCCCGAACAGGGTTACGCTCCAGGCTAAACCGCTGGCCGGGAAATAGACCCGGAATCTTTACACGCATCATTCCTCCGACTCGCTGCCGTGGAGGGACGAAGCGGTGCAAGAGAAATGCTTACGCGCCGCATGAGATGGCTTCAACATAGCAACTGGCGGCTCGATCAACCTATACCGGCACTGCAGGCATGGATACCGATCATTACACATTAGTGGCCAGGGACATTTCCAAATCATTCGGAAGGAACCGCCTGCTTCGGAATATTAATATCGCCCTCTCCACCGGGGAGTCGCTCGCCGTAACCGGTCCGAACGGCTCCGGGAAATCAACCCTTCTAATGATCCTTGCCGGGCTGCTGAAACAGGGCGCGGGTTCCGTCACACATGCCGCTTCCGGGGAAATTCATCGCGATGACTGGCTTGCTCATATCGGGTATACCGGCCCGCTCATCAACGCCTACGATGAACTCACGGCGG
>JAKJGD010000103.1 GCA_022704585.1 Spirochaetota bacterium
CTCGTTTTTCCTGTGGTTCATTGACTCGGGCCTTATGTATTTTATCCAGGTGGTCATGAAGTAGCGTATGGCAAAAGAGTGGTATGTCGTTCATACATATTCGGGGCACGAGAACAAGGTGAAGCTCACCCTGGAGAAAGAGGTTGAGAAACGCCTCCTCTCCGAAAAGGTTTTCCAGGTGAGGATACCGACCGTGGAAGTCCCCGAAGTCAAGGACGGGAAAAAGAGGGTCCGGTCGAAAAAGTTTTTCCCGGGATACGTGCTCGTGGAGATGGAATTCGACGACGAGACATGGGGCCTGGTCAAGAGCATAAACGGCGTGACTAATTTTGTCGGCGCGTACGGCTCAAGCAAGCCGAAGCCGCTCTCCCGCGAGGAAGTGAGCTCCCTGTTCGATCAGATGGGAGAGCAGAAGGCGAAAGAAAAGATTTCCACGGTGGTGGATTTTTCCGTGGGCGAGCATGTCAAGGTCATAGACGGGCCGTTTAACAACTTCACCGGCGTGGTGGAGGAGGTCCATCCGGAAAAGGGCAGGCTCAGGGTGAAGGTGGAGATTTTCGGCCGCGGAACGCCGGTCGAGCTCGATTTCCTTCAGGTGGGCAAAATATAGCAATTTTTTTTTGAAGAGATTCATTTTTCTTCTTTATACAATAGAGGGTTTATATGGCACCAAAGAAAGGGAAAGTCGTCGTAACAGAGATCAAGTTGCAGATACCGGGCGGCCAGGCGAATCCCGCGCCCCCCGTCGGTCCTGCCCTGGGACAGCACGGGCTGAATATCATGGATTTCTGCAAGTCCTTTAACGAGCGTACGAAGGACCAGATGGGAACAATTCTGCCGGTCGTCATCACCGTGTACAGCGACCGGACCTATACATTTATCATCAAGACCCCGCCCGCGGCGGTGCTGATCAAGAAGGCGCTGAAGATTGAGAAGGGCTCGTCAGAGCCGAACAAGACGAAGGCTGGCAGGATCACCCGGGCCCAGCTGGAAGAGATAGCCACGGTGAAGATGCCCGACATAAATGCCAACGACCTGAACGCCGCGGTGAAGATCATCGCCGGCACTGCGCGGTCAATGGGCGTGGATGTCGAGGACTAACGGCGAGTGCCGGAGTAACTAGTTGAGGTAGAGAGGACATGAACAGAGGGAAGAAAATCGTAGCAGCTCGGAGCAGGGTCGACCGTAACAAGCTCTATAACATAGACGAAGCGGTCACCCTGATGAAGGAATGCAAGTACAGCAAGTTCGACGAAACGGTGGACATACAGGTCAAGATCGTGCACAAGAGCTTCCAGAATATCCGCGGGACCGCGAGCCTCCCTGCCGGCACCGGCAAGGAGAAAAAGGTCCTCGTTATCTGCAAGGGAGACAAGCAGAAGGAAGCCCAGGACGCCGGCGCCGACTACGTGGGCGCCGAGGACATGGTCGAAAAGGTGAAGGGCGGCTGGATCGATTTTGACGCGGTCGTCGCAACACCGGACATGATGAAGGACGTCGGAAAGCTTGGGCCGGTCCTGGGTAAGAAAGGGCTCATGCCGAAGCCGAAGTCCGGGACGGTCACCGATGACGTGAAGGGCATCATCAAAGAACTGAAGGGAGGCCGGGTAGAGTACAAGGCCGACAAGACGGGCGTCATTCACATGGGGATCGGCAAGCTGTCCTTCGCCGACGACGCGATCATCAGCAACGTGAAGACGTTTTTCAACCAGATCATGAAGGACAAGCCCTCGGACGCTAAGGGCAATTACATAAAGACGGTGTTCATCAGTTCCTCGATGGGACCCGGGATCAAAATCAATCACAAGGGGATCGAAAAATAATGGTTAAGCAATATAAAGTGGACGAGGTCGCGAACCTGGTGGAGCGGCTGAAAGCGCGGAGCAACATGATCCTGACGAATTATTCCGGGATCCAGGTCAAGGACCTGAGCAAGCTCCGCAAAACGCTCCGGAGCAAGAACGCCGAATACCGGGTGGTCAAGAACACCCTGTTCAAGCGCGCGCTGAAAGAGGTAGGGATCGCCGGCCTTGACGATTACCTGAAAGGACCGGTCGCGGTCGCGTTCGTGAACGAGGAGTTCGGCGATGTCGCGAAGGCGCTCAAGGATTTCTCCAAGGACGTGGAAAAGTTCACCTTTTCCGCCGGCTACATGGGCACCGTGGTCTATAACCAGGAGCAGGTCAGGCGGATCGCCGATCTGCCGTCGAAGGAAGTTCTCCTGTCGCAGATCATGTCCCTGATTAACGGTCCGGCGCGCGGTATCGCGGTCGGAACCAATCAGATCATGGCTTCGCTCGCCCGCGGCATCAAGGCGGTTGCCGAGGCGCGGAACCAGCAGTAACAAAAGGAAGCACCGCGATCCCACTTCGATGAGGTGGCAGTCGCGATCTTTATAAATCAAGAAAAGGTTTCTGTTTCCAGATTATATATAGTATATATGGATACAATGCCTTTATAGGTTTTTGCGATGCCCGGGGAGCCCGGTGGACGCATTAACTTGAAGAAATTCACTAAGTATAAAGGAGTTTTACAATGGCTAATGTACAAGAATTACTCGATGCGATAGGCAGTTTGACCCTGATCGAAGCGGCCGAACTGGTTAAAGCGATGGAAGACAAGTTTGGTATCTCAGCCGCGGCGCCGGTTGCCGTAGCAGCGGCTGCACCGGCTGCGGCCGAAGCGGCAGACGAAAAAACCGAATTTGACGTCATTCTCACCGGTTTCGGTGACAACAAGGTCGCCGTCATCAAGGAAGTCAGGACCATCACCGGTCTCGGACTGAAAGAAGCGAAAGAGCTCGTCGAAGCGGGCGGCAAGGCGGTTAAGGAAAAAGTTTCCAAGGATGAAGCGGAGAAGATCAAGCAGCAGCTCGCAGCTGCCGGCGCAACGGTTGATGTTAAATAATCCGGCGGGTGATTATCAGTTTTTTCCAGGATAAGCGGACATCAGGTTTGGCTGGCTACAGCCAAACCTTTTGGCGTTCTTTCAACAAATCAGCGAAGGTTTGAACATCCATGCAAGATTCAAAAAAAGTCTTCAATTTTGGCAAGATAAAGACAGGCCTGGAGCTTCCCAACCTCATCGAGATCCAGCTGAAGTCATATGACTGGTTTCTTCAGCCGGGCGCGGTGAAAAAGAAGCCGCACGGCCTCCAGGCCGTATTCGAGGAGATCTTTCCCATCGAGAGTCCCCATGAGGACGTGGTTCTCGAATACATCGATTACGAGATCGGCTTGCCGAAATATTCAGAGCTTGAATCAAAGGAGCGCGACGTCACGTATGCCGCCCCCCTGAAGGCGACCATCCGGCTTATCCGGAAAGACAGCATGGAAGTCCGCGAGCAGTCCGTGTACATGGGCGACATTCCGCTCATGACCCCGCGGGGAACCTTCATTATCAACGGCGCCGAGCGCGTCGTCGTAAACCAGCTGCACCGGTCCCCGGGCATTTTCTTTTTTTACGAGGAGGCCGAGCGCACCTATAACTACCGGGTCATCCCGGACCGCGGTTCGTGGCTCGAGTTCGAGATGGACCCCAAGGGCTACATCATCGCGCGCATCGACCGGAAAAAGAAGTTCCCGGTCAGCCTCCTGATCAAGGCCCTCGGCTACGAGACCGATGAGGAGCTGGTCAAGCTCTTTTATAGCACGAAGGTCGTCCGCCTGAAAAGCGAGGAGGACTACGAGTTCCTGAACGGCAAGCGGGTCGCCCGCGACGTGGCCAACAAGCAGTCCGGCGAAGTCATCATGGAGGTCGGCGAGCGGATTACCCTGGACATGATCGACCGCATCAAGGAGGAAAAGATCCACGATGTCGAGATCATCGAGTTCCCCAACAACAAGGAAGACTCGTTCCTGAGCACTACCCTCGAGGTGGAGAAGGAGTTCATCAACAAGCACGTCAAGTCACCCGCGCTGGCCGAGCACAAAAAGTCGGAGCTGGCGCTGTTGACAATCCACGCGATCATGTGGCAGAGCGAGCCGACCAACCTGGAAAACGCACAGGAGCACTTTAACCGGCTGTTCTTCGACCCCAAGTCCTACAGCCTGGGCGCCGTCGGACGCTACAAGATTTCGAACAAGTTCGGCATGGACGACTACGAGACACAGACGCTGAAGCCGGAAGACATCATCTATTCATTGAAATATTTCCTCTACCTGATCGCCGAGGCGGAAGGGTACGAGATCCCCGAAAAGGACCCGAAACTCAAGAAAAACAGGTTCATCCCCACGGTCGTGGACGACATCGACCACCTGGGCAACCGCCGCGTCCGCTCCGTCGGCGAGCTGATCATGAACCAGATCAAGGTCGGCTTCCAGCGCATGGAGCGCGTCATCAAGGAGCGGATGACCATCCAGGACCTCGACGTAATCACGCCGCAGGCTCTCATCAGCATCAAGCCGATCACGGCGGTCATTAACGAGTTCTTCGGGTCAAGCCAGCTCTCGCAGTTCATGGACCAGACCAACCCCCTGGCCGAGCTGACGCACAAGAGGCGGCTGAACGCACTGGGACCGGGCGGCCTCTCCCGCGAGCGGGCCGGCTTCGAGGTCCGGGACGTGCACCCCTCCCACTACGGACGGATGTGCCCGATCGAGACGCCTGAGGGACCGAACATCGGCCTCATCGTATCGCTCAGCACATATGCGTGCATCAACGATTACGGCTTCCTTGAAACGCCGTACCGGTATGTGGACAACGGCAAGCTGACCGACCAGGTCGAGTACCTTACCGCGGACCGCGAGGACCTCTATTTCATCGCGCAGGCAAACCAGGAGCTCGACGACAAGGGGCATTTTGCCAAGGGCATGATCCCCTGCCGGCACCGCGGCAACTTCCCGTACATGCGGCCAAAGGAGATCCAGTACATGGACGTGTGTCCTAGCCAGATTTTCTCGGTCTCGACGTGCCTGATCCCCTTCCTGGAGCATGACGACGCGAACCGGGCCCTGATGGGATCCAACATGCAGCGCCAGGCGGTGCCGCTCATGATCGAGGAAGCGCCCTACGTCGGTACCGGCATGGAGCCGAAGGCCGCCTACGATTCCGGCGTCCTGGTGACCGCGGCGCGTCCGGGCGATGTGCAATTCGTGGATGCGAGCGTGGTCAAAATAAAGACTAGCTCGGGCGAAGTCGACGAGTACCAGCTCATGAAATTCAAGCGGACCAACCAGGGGACCTGCTTCAACCAGCGCCCCGTGGTGCACAAGGGCCAGAAGATAAAGAGGGGCGACGTGCTGGCCGACGGGCCGGCCACCGATAACGGACGGCTGGCGCTGGGCAAGAACATCCTGGTCGCCTTCATGCCCTGGATGGGTTACAACTTCGAGGACGCCATACTCATCTCCGAGCGCCTCGTCGAGGAAGACATTTACACATCGATACATATAGAGCAGTTCGAGGTAGAGGCGCGCGAAACCAAACTCGGCCGCGAGGTCATAACCCGGGACATCCCGAACCTGTCGGAAAAGGCGTTCCGCGACCTTGACCAGGACGGCATCGTGCGGCGCGGGGCCTATGTCCAGCCGGATGACATCCTGGTCGGCAAGGTCACACCCAAGGGGGAGCAGGACCTCACGCCCGAATACAAGCTGCTTCATTCGATCTTCGGTGAAAAGGCACGCGAGGTGCGCGACACTTCCCTCCGGGTCCCGAACGGGGTCGAGGGCATCATCGTCGACGTGAAGCGGTTCTCTCGCGAGCAGGGCGACGAGCTGGCGCCCGGCGTCGAGGAGCTGGTCAAGGTCTACATCGCCGACAAGAGGAAGATATCCGTGGGCGACAAGATGGCGGGCCGGCACGGGAACAAGGGCGTCATATCCAAGATCGTGCCCAGCTACGACATGCCGTACCTGCCCGACGGCACGCCGATGGACATCGTTCTCAACCCGCTCTCCGTCCCGTCCCGGATGAATCTGGGGCAGCTCCTT
Organism: Spirochaetota bacterium; assembly: GCA_022704585.1. The sequence goes on from JAKJGD010000103.1 coordinate 5,934, forward strand.
GAAACGGAGCTCGGCTGGGCAGGAGCGAAGCTGAACAAACTCTTCGAGACGCCCATTTTCGATGGCGCGAAAGAGAGCGACATCCGTCAGCTCCTCAAGGAAGCGGGGCTCCCCGAGTCGTCCAAGTCGATTCTCTTTGACGGACGGTCCGGCATACCTTTCGAGCAGGAGGTCATGGTCGGCGAGATTTACATGATGAAGCTTGCCCACATGGTCGACGACAAGATCCACGCGCGGTCGACGGGCCCGTATTCGCTCGTCACGCAGCAGCCGCTGGGCGGTAAGGCGCAGTTCGGCGGGCAGCGGCTGGGCGAGATGGAGGTCTGGGCGCTCGAGGCGTACGGCGCGGCCTATACCCTGCAGGAGCTCCTGACCGTAAAGTCGGACGACATGCTCGGCCGGGCCCGCATCTATGAGGCGATCGTGAAGGGGATCAACACGGCAGCCCCGGGCATCCCGGAATCGTTCAATGTTCTTATCCAGGAGCTCAGGGGTCTCGCCCTCGACGTTCGCATCTATGACGACGCAGGCAAGGAGATAAGCCTGTCCGAGTGGAGCGAGGGATACGGCAAGCCCAAAAGAAGGATTAAGATCGATTCGCTGAAGAATATCTGACCGCCTCCCGGGTCCCTTGAACGGGAGCGCGATCCGTAATTAATAATAGTTGGAAGCAACAAACTATTTTTTGAGGAAACAACATGAGGGATTTTAATGATTTCAGCTCAATCCAGATAAAACTGGCGTCTCCCGACCAGATACGGGAGTGGTCGTACGGCGAGGTCAAAAAACCTGAAACGATAAATTACCGGACCCTGAAGCCGGAGCGTGACGGACTCTTCTGCGAGAAGATATTCGGCACGACAAAGGAATGGGAATGCTACTGCGGTAAGTTCAAATCGATCCGCTACAAGGGCGTCATCTGCGACCGATGCGGCGTCGAGGTGACCCACTACAAGGTCCGCCGCGAGCGTGGCGGCCACATCGAGCTGGCCTGCCCGGTGGCTCACATCTGGTATTACCGGTCCGTGCCGTCGCGCATGGGCCTTCTTCTCGACCTCACCGTTAACACGCTGAAGTCGGTCCTCTACTATGAAAAATTCATCGTCATCGATCCCGGCGACGCGATCGAGGAAGACGTCAAGGTCGGCGACGCCCTCGACGAGGAGACTTACCTGACCCTGAACGAGAAGT
>JAKJGD010000104.1 GCA_022704585.1 Spirochaetota bacterium
TTTCAATTTCAATTTGCAGGATCCTGGCCTTGCCGGACATACGCATCCCGTTTGGTATATTGTTACTCAGGTCATGCCCCGCCTTAAGGGGCTCCATTTTTAAGACCGTGTCAGGATTCAGGGCAAAAATCTATTTGACAATCACCTGTTCCTGGCGTTTTATCACTATGTAATCGGTAAAGTAACAAAATCAGTCAATCCCTTTCCGATAATTAATGCCAGAGAAGATGTAAAAACATGCCAAGAGTCCGGTCATTTATGAAGATTATCACGTATATTATGCTTTCTCTCCTGCTCGTGTCAGTGTTTGCATGCTCGAGAAGCGGCAAAAAGAGCCCAACAATTCCTTTGCCACGGCAGGTGACATTTCTCTGGACGCCAGGTTTACGGGGTTCATGGATACGCCCAATGACAGGGACTTTTACCGGCTCATCGTTGACAAACCCGGGGTAATCGACGTGAATTGCTCGGGGGTCAAGGGAATTAACCTTGCCGTGAAAGTATGGAAAGGCGAGGAGGAGCCCAGGCTTTTAAAATGGCTCGATGATAACAGGAAGTCGTCGCCGGAGCGGCTGGCAAACCTGGGAGTGATCCCGGGCACATATTATTTCGAGGTTCTTCAGAGCGACAGGGACACGAGAAAGGCCAGTTCCGAATCGGCCTACGAGCTCGAGCTGAAAAGCAGGGAGGCCATTTCCGAGGAATCCGAGCCGAATGACTCGAAGGACGAGGCTGACAGCATCCACCAGGACAGGGAGATAACCGGCTTCTACTCCCCGGCCTACAACCGCCTTAACAACAATACCGAGAACCTTCACCGTGAGGAAGACTGGTTCGTGGTGGATGTCGTGCTCGGCTCCGACATGCCCGCGCTGATCACTGTCTCCCTGTCAGGCGTGACGGAGATCAATGCCATTCTCTCGCTGTACGATGCTGATGATAACCTCATTGCAACGGCCGATAACGGCGGAGCGGGCGAGCAGGAGACCATAACCGGAGCCGGCATCCAGAAATCGGGCAGTTATTATATCGTGGTCGCCTCGAAGGGCTACACCGTTAACAATGACGAGCCCTATACCCTTAAGGTCGCGATGCTCGAGCGCGACTCTGGCGTCGAGATGGAAAAGAACGACGATTTTGATTCCGCCAACGGTATCGTGAACAATGTCATAACCGGAAAGATAAACTCCCGGAAGGACCGCGACCTTTTCTTGTATACGGTGGCCAGGCCGTCGGCCTTCAGGATAGAACTCCGTCCGGCGGATGACATGGACACGATATGCTCGATTTACAGTAAAGACAACGAAAAAATAATCGATATCAACAACTCCGGGTCCGGCAGGAAGGAGGTTTATCCGAACTTCTTCACGGATAAGGACTTTTACATAGAGGTTTCAATGCGGTCCCGCGACTCCCTGCCGACAGGTGAATACGTCCTGTCAATTACTCCGCTTGAAGAGACGGAAGGCATGGAGCGCGAGCCAAACAATGATACGCCACAGGCCAACGGCATCAAGGGGAATGCGATATCCGGATTTACATCGTTCAGGGGGGACAAGGACTACTTCAGGCTTAGCTATGATTCCCGCGTCAAGGAACGATTCGAAATACGAAGCGGCCGGGGCGGTGAAATCCGGGTCTCCGTAACGGACCCGCTCGGGTATATTATCAAAACAGTAGATGTCAAGGGAGATAAAAAAGCGATATTCAGCGAGATGATAGACAAGAAGGGATACATCCTCGTGGAGTCGCTCACAGAAAGCTATGACTATCCCTATACGATAAACCTGAGAGGTGGAGAATGATGCGCGGTGTACCTCTGGCGGCATTGTGCATGGCGGCCCTGCTGATAGCCGGATGTGCGACGACCGGAACGACGGGAGTCAAGACCATAACCTACAAGAAGCCGGATGCCTATAATTTCCGGTTCATCGGGCTCGATACGGAGATTGACGATCCCTCCAGGGACCGTCGGTCGTATTACAAGATATTCATCGACAAGTCGGAGGAGGGCAGAACGACCACGGGCCTCGAGTCGCAGGAAAAGTCGTGTGACGCGATGCTCCAACCGAACCGGCACCTCGTAACCGTGGAGAAATGGGTCCTGGATCAAAAAACGGGCCGGTACATCAAGCTGAACAATATTGAGCAGCCCAAGCCGAATTTCGTCTATTTTGACCTTCCGGAAGACAGGATCGTCGTTATAGAGATGAAGACGCTCGGGGACGGCACTTCGGAATTCGTGATCGATTACGAGTGCAGATAGGCGGGCGGTACTGCATAAGGAAAAAAAAGGCGAGGCCTCCAGGCCCCGCCTTTTTTGTTTCAATCAAAAAACCCGGTGTCCGGCTTCTCTTTCCGGGAAACCTTGCTGGCGTAGAAGCTCTTTACCACCGCGAGGGGAATGTCATATTCCTGGCGCGCGTTCCACATGATATATCCCTTGATGCCGGAATCATGCACGGCCTTCAACTGATCATGAATGTACTTGTCAAAGGGAATGCCGGACATCTTCATCTTGAACGCCTGGATATAGGCAACGATCTTGGCGTTCTTGGTTCTCAATTTGGCCTGGGTCGAGGTGACGTGCACGGCATAGTAAGGGTCAGCGTAGAACTTTTTACTCCAGGTGTAGTGTGAGGGATATGCCATGGGGCAGATGAGGTCCACGACCTTGTCGAGGCTTTCCATGTTCTGGCCGATGATATCGTCTTTATTCAATGGGATCCTGCCGAAAATGTCCGCCGCTATCCTCGCATTGTATTTCTTGACGCGGGCCCGGGCCATGGTGATGAAGTCTTCGACGAATTTATATCGCTGGCTGAAAGTGAGTTTCCTGGTGCTCCCCGAGTCATGGAACCTGATATAATCGAACTGGATTTCCGTGAACCCGTTCTTGCAGGCGTCTTCGGCAATGGCAATGCGGTCATTGAGGTAGCTCTGCGGTACTGGATAGTTCCGGAGGCCGTCAGGAAAGACCACGATGCGGGCGATGGGATGAATGCCGTTGTCCTTGCAGTATTTAACATGTGACGCGGGCACCATGCATTTAACGAATTTCGCACTCTGGACATCGAGCACCATGGCATTGATGTTAGCGGCTTTTGCCTTCCTGACCAGGCTTTTGAGCTTCTCGAAATTGTTCGCGGTTGCTACGTTGAGGTATATACCGCGGTAGAAATCCGGATACTTGTTAACGGTTTCTATCGTCCGGGAATCATCACTTTTCGTTTGAAAGAATTGTGCGACCACTATAGAATCATGAGCGTCGCCGAGCCGGGAGCTGAATATTGTGAATGGCAGGTTGCCCACCAGTAGAAAACCGCCGGTAAGTAACAGTAGAATGCCAATTTTTTTCATAGAAAACCTCACACTGAAATTTAATGGATAAAACTAATTATAATCGCCAATAAGTAAAAGATTTTTTTTCCCAGACTGAAAAAATAACAGGTTATGTCCCTGAAAAACACCACAGTTTCTTATCCGATTTTATGATCATTGATTAAAGGCCCATATCCGCGGCAAATAACCATCAGGCTGCAGGTAAGAATTGGCTCATAACCATGCAAAGATCTCTTTATAATAAATATCGACACCAACCCATAAGATTTAATATTTTTATAGACATTTATGCTAAAAAATATAAATAAAACTTTTAAGCTATTGACGTAAATACTATTTTTTATTATCTATAATAGTAAATAGTAAAAAGAGTCAAAATCTGCACCATACTTTCACAGGGATACCCCAGCAAGGATTCCGTAGAAAAGACCTGGTAATGGCTTTCCGGTTTGTAGCCGGATGTCATTAAGCTATTCTCATTTACCATACGTCGGTGCAAGAATATTTTTTCAACGGTGTTACTTTGTATATCCAACCTGAAACACTTGATCTGATAAGAAGCAGGGTTGTCATTCAGGATGTTATCAGGCGGTATGTCCCCTCGTTAAAGAAAAAAGGCAAGAATTACCTGGGCCTGTGTCCCTTCCATAAGGAGAAAACGCCTTCCTTCACGGTTTCACCGGACAAACAGATATTCTATTGCTTCGGCTGTCATACCGGCGGAAACATCTTTAACTTTATCGGTAAAATGGAACGGCTGGAATTTCCCGAGAGCGTCAGGTTCGTGGCCGACATGGTCGGTGTGGAGATACGGGACGAGAAACGGGGCGACACGAGCCTCAATGAGGCCCTCTATCGGCTGAATAACCTGGCCATGGGCCAGTTCCGTTCCTGCATAACGTCGCCGGCCGGCAGGAAGGGCATGGCTTACATAACCTCCCGGGGAATAACACCTGAAAGCATCGAGCGATTTGGCATCGGGTATGCGCCCGATTCGTGGGACTTCCTTTCCCGGACCATCATCAAATCAAAACGTGATGCAGAGCTTGCAGAAAGTATAGGGCTCATCCGGAAGAGCCCGAACAGGCCCAACAGCTATTACGACAATTTCCGGAACAGGGTCATGTTTCCGATATGGGACATCTCGGGCAATGTCATCGCGTTCGGCGGCAGGACTATCGGGGACGACACCCGCAAGTACATCAACTCGTCAGAGTCGCCCATCTTCAGGAAGAGGAGCATGCTCTACGGGCTGAACAGGGCCCGGGACTCGATCAAGGACCTCGACAGGGCCATCGTGGTCGAGGGTTACCTGGACGTGATCGGTTGCCACCAGGCGGGCCTTGAAAACGTGGTTGCACCGCTCGGAACGGCTATTACCGACGAACAGATCAAGATGCTGGGGCATTATTGTAACGAGATCATATTTATGTATGACGCCGATACGGCCGGCATGAAGGCGGCCATGCGTTCCCTTGACATAACGGAAGATACGAACATCAACGTCAGGGTTGGCATGCTCCCCGAGGACGACCCGTTTGATTATATCATGAAGAAAGGGCCCCGCGAATTCATTGCGGTCGTCGACAGGGCCGTCAGCCCGGTGGATTTCAGGATTGACCGCATCATGGACAATTTCCAGGTGCTCGGCCGTGTGAACACCCTGCTCAACCTGTTCAGCGTAATCAGGGAATTGAAGCTCGAGACCGAAAGAAGCGTATATTTGAAGAAAATCAGCACCCTCCTCGACGTGGACGAAAACTCGGTACGGGCTGACTTTAAAAACTATCTGATGAAGCAGCAGCCGCAAAAAAACGAAAATACACAAATTGTAAAAAATGAACAGTCAGATATTGTGACAAGGAGTTATCGGGATATAACGCGCCTTGTCTGCCAGTCTCCCAAGCTGATCGAGAAAGTTGTCATCGACTATCCAATTATTGACATCCCGGATGCTATTTCGCGTGAGATTTTGAAAAAGATATCGGAATTGTATTATAATGACCCCGAATTTACCATTGATAAAATATTTGACTTTTTTCAGAATGGCCGGGAAATGGATTTTTTGAATGAAATCGTCAATGCAGAGCATTCCGTGATAAACCCGGATGCCGCGTATACAGAAATTTATATCAACATGAAAGTGCGCGAGATTGACGATAAAATTGATAAGTATCATGCGATGCTCAAGTCTTCTGCCGGTGCAAATGCCAACATGTATCTGACTGAAATAGAAGTATTGCGCAGGGAAAAGGAAAAAATGCTTCATTATGTTTACAACAAGGTCTCGTAAAGCCGGCCCCGCAGCCGGTATGACGGCCCGATGAGCGTCAGATATCGCATCGTTTCTGATTGGTTAACAATAAACAAGGATAGGATTACGACATGAGTAAAAAAGAGATGACGCTGGATGCCGTTCCAGAAGTCAAGAAGCTGATCGAGCTGGGAAAACAAAATGGCGAAGTAACCTATGACGAGATCAACGACATTCTTCCGGACAAGCTGCTGAATTCAGAGAAAATCGACGATGTGTTCATCCTGCTCAACCAGCTGGGGATCGAGGTGGTCGAGGAATCGACCCGGAAGGACCAGAACCTGCCCGGGGTGCGCAAGAAAAGCAGCACCTCGGCGAAGAAAAGCGTCTCCACCCAGACGGAGACCTCGCATGTCGACGATCCGATCCGCCTGTACCTCAAGGAGATCGGGAAAGTTTCCCTCCTGTCCGGGGACCAGGAAGTCGATCTCGCCAAGCGGATAGAGGAAGGCGAGATCCTGATTGAAGAGACCGTGTACAACTCGACCCTCCTCATCAATGACCTGATAAAGAACTACTCCAAAATAAAAAGCGGCAAGATAAAGCTCACCGACGTTCTCAAGGTGAACCGGCTCTACTATTTTTCATCAGTGGACCTGGACAAGCTGGAAAAGAAGTTCCATGAGACGATGAAGGTCATCATCGAAGAAGACAACAAGATGATACAGGTCGGCAACAAGCTCAAAAAGGTAGACCCGGAATCCAAGAAGGCGGAGGAGCTCAAGGAGAAGATTGAAACGTCGCGGATGACCATACGCAAGACGATCAGGAACCTCGAGATCAATGATAACGAGGTGAACAAGCTTTCCGTCAAGATAAAGTCGATGGTCGCCAGGATACAGGAAACCTATGAGTTTTTCACCGAGATGGAAAACAAGTACCTCAAGGACCTCAAGGACCTCAAGCACCTCGCGCGCAAACTGGAAAAGGGAGAAACGATAACCAAGATAGTACGCGAGCTCGGGCTGAAGAACAAGGACGAGCTGCTCGACGTCATCAAGAACGTCAGGAACAACGAGCGCAAGATACGGAGAATAGAGCAGGAAGCGGGGGCCACGGCCGATGACATCATGGCCTGGGGCCAGCAGATTACCACGGGCCAGAAAAAGATTTCTATCGCCAAGAAGGAGTTGATTAACGCGAACCTCCGTCTCGTGGTTTCCATCGCGAAGAAATACGCGAACCGGGGCATGCATTTTTTTGATCTTATTCAGGAAGGTAACATAGGCCTCATCAAGGCCGTAGACAAGTTTGAATATAAGAAAGGATACAAGTTTTCCACGTACGCAACCTGGTGGATACGCCAGGCCATAACACGGGCGATTTCCGACCAGGCGCGGACCATCCGGGTTCCGGTCCACATGATCGAGCAGATCAACAAGGTTATGCGCGAGACCAGGCTGTTCCAGCAGGAGTTTGGCCGCGAGCCGAGCCCCGAGGAGCTGTCTGACCGCCTCGGGTGGG
>JAKJGD010000105.1 GCA_022704585.1 Spirochaetota bacterium
TCCGTCCCGTACGTTTTCAAGGTAGAGCGCGATCACAGTCGTGTTGTCATGGCTGAAATATTCTATCAGGTCAGCCTCGTCCACGTCCGACTTGTTGCCGATGCTCACCATCTTGTTAAGACCGACGATATCGTCCATGATCGATTCGAGCACAACTACACCGACGCCGCCGCTCTGTATTATGTAGGAGATTCCGCCGGCCTTATTGAAGACATCCACGATCTCCTGGTAGGCCCCGTAGAAACAGCAGAACCGCGCGTAAATATCCATAACGCCGAGGCAATTCGGGCCCATGATGCGGATGCCGTGCTTCTTCACCGCGTCGTTTATCTCGGCCTGGAGCTTCCCGCCCTCCTCGCCCTGTTCTGAAAATCCCGCGCTCTCGATGACGATGCTTTTTATCCCTTTTTCACCGCATTCTTTTACGAAATGCGGAACCACGGCCGCCGGAGTGATGATGACCGCGAGGTCCACGCTGCCCGGTATGTCGAGTACCGAGGTATATCCGGGACAACCATGTACCGCTTCCCCTTTCCTGTTTACAGCGTAAACGGGATGGGGGTACTGAATATAGTCGTTAAGACACTTGCAAATTGTGGCACCGAGATTGAAAGGTGCGTTTGACGCGCCGATAACTGCTACTGAAGACGGATTGAAAAAGCTATCAAGATAGGAATTAATTAATTTTACATTCATCGAGATACTCCACAAATAACGTAAACAATGTTTACTCTAAAAAACACAGTTTAAGTGTCAAGTAAATTTACAAAAAAAATCTAAATGTACAGAAATTGATTATTGTTGAGAAGGTATGTTTTTAAAGAGTCGCGCGAGATTTTCAGCAACCTGCGTGCGGTGCTTGAGCACCTCTTCATCGCTCTTGCCCGGATGGTTGCGGAAAGTGGCCACTATACCTGTAAGCGCGGCAAACAGGGTGTGGGAGTGAAGGCGTATATTACCACTGACTTTCATCTTGCGAAATATGATGTCAAAATTATCCAGCATCTGCCTCTCGAGTACATTGAGCCTGTCGAACAGGTCCCTGTCGACAGAACCTTCCATGAAAAAATTCATGAGCATCCTGAAATACTGGTCATGCCGGGTGAAGTATTCTATGAATACGCGTGCGATTTCTTCGATAGCCCCGTCAGACGACTCGTCGATCGTCTTGTATATTCCCCCGAATACTTCCTGCACGCCGCGGTAAAACGTTTCGGCGAACAGGGACTGCTGGTCGGGAAAATGCCGGTAGATAAGCGCAGGCGATATGCCAGCCCTCTTCGCGATGACCCGCATGTTTACCTTGTTAAAGGGCTTGGTGGCGAATTCCTTCTCCGCGGCATCGACAATGATGGTGCGACGCGCATCTTTTTCCTTTTCTTTAAGCTCTGATAGAGTGTTCTGTTCCATGGTATCTGCATTGCCTCGATCGACGGTCTAACTGTGGGCAAATAACGGCAATATGTCAAGAAATATCGGGGCCGTTACGGCCCTGTCGGGACTAATTTTTGCAGCTGAGGGGGGTCAGAGCATCCCCGGGGTCAGAGCCCCATGCCGGGGATCGGATCCGCAACCGGGGTCAGAGCGACATCACCCGCGTGAGCTCACGCTCCAGCTCCTCGAGGTTGAAAGGCTTGGCCATGGCGCCGGCAAACCCGTACTTCGGGTAATCGACGATTATCGGGTCATCCGCATAACCGCTCGTCACTATAGCGCTGACGCCGGGATCAATCTTTTTTAAAACGTCGATGACCTTGTCGGCACCGATGCCTCCGGGAATGATAAGATCCAGGATGACAACATCAAACGGAGTTCCGCCGTTTTTCGCTTCCTGGTATACCCGCGCAGCCTCCGCTCCATTGGCCGTCGTGACGACATCATACCCCAGATGGCGGAGGAGCTTGGCACCGAGGTCCAGGATGATCAGCTCGTCATCCATGAGGAGTATCCTTCCCCCGCCGGCTTTTTTGGCATGAGCGGCGCTCAACTTCAGTACCGCCTTCTGGCGGGATGCGGGAAGGTACACGCTGAAGGTGGAACCGGTTCCCCGCTCCGATTCGACCGCTATGTGCCCGTCATGCTTTTTAACGATCGAATAGCAAATGGCGAGCCCGAGGCCCGTTCCCGAAGACTTCGTCGAAAAATAGGGATCGAATATCCTGGGGATAATCTCACCGGGTATGCCATTGCCCTGGTCGATTATCTGTATCTTTATATATTTACCATCCTGGAGCGGAAGGTGGTCCTTCTCGAGAACGACGACATTTTCGGCAGTGACGACAAGCTTTCCTCCGTCCGGCATCGCCTGGCGCGCGTTCAGTATGAGGTTGTGGACAACCTGGGCGATCTGCCCGCGGTCGATGTCCGCGTCCCAGAGCGAATCGGGAACATCGCAGGTGCAGGAGATGGACGATCCGCGGAGCACAAAGTACGCCGTGTCCACGAGCAGGTTCTGGATCGAGGTGATCTTCCTGACCGGGCTGCCGCCGCGGGAAAAGGCCATGAGCTGGTGCGTGAGGTTGCGCGCCATGGACGAGGCCTTTTCCGCCTCGGTGAGTATGCCGTAGCCCGGGTCCTCGCGCGGGATCGTCACCTTCGCCAGGGATATGTTCCCGAGTATGGCCGTCAGCAGGTTATTGAAATCATGCGCGATCCCCGCGGCAAGGATGCCCAGGGACTCGATCTTGCTGACGCGCAGGAGTTCGTCTTCCGCCTGCTTGCGCCGCGAAATATCATGGGCGATGCCGCGCAGGCCGGTGACCGCGCCGGCCGAATCCGTGACCGGGTGGCAGCACATCTCGACCCAGAGCTCGGCACCGTCCTTCTTCACGAGCCGAAGCTGGTTGTCGCCGCAGATCGTTTCCATGAAAGACTTTGTGCTGAGCTCCGAAGCTTCCCTGCTCTGGCGGTGCCGGTAGAGGAAGTCCTCGATGTCACCATGGTAAATGAATTCGAGCATGTTTCGCCCGATCATCTCCTCCTGAGCGTAACCGGTGACCTTGCGCACGGCCGGGTTGACAAACAGGATGACCCCCTCCGGGTCGATGTTCAGCACCATGTCGTCTATCGTGTTGATCAGGTTCCGGTACTTGCGCTCGGAATCCATGATGATCGTTTCCTGCCTGCTGCGTTTCTGGATCTCGGCCATGAGCTGCTCGTTCGCGCGGGCCAGCTCGGCAGTCCGCTCGGCGACCCTCGCCTCAAGCTCGATCCGGGACTTCCTGAGCTCGTCCTCGCACTCCGCATTCCTGGTGACGTCGCGCGTGACCGCCGTAACGAAGAGCGACCTGCCGCGGTCATCGAAGGCCACCTTGCCCTGTACCTCCACGGTGCGCCACGAGCCGTCCCGGTGCAGGATGCGTGCCTGCAGGGAAAAGTCCGGGTTTGCCGGCCGGGCCGAAGAATAGGCATGGAGCAGGTCCCTCAGGCAGTCCTGGTGCAGGATGTCGATAATGCTCCCCCCTGCGAGATCGCTGTTCCGATACCCGAGGTTACGCATCAGCGACTGGCTGGTGAAGAGAATCGTCCCGTCCGTTGACAGGACGAAGAATATATCATTGGAAATCTCCACCAGGTACTGGTAATAATCGATGCACCTGAGGAGCGAGGCCTCGGACTTCTTGAGGTTCATGATGTCACGGATAACGCCAAGCGTACCGGTGAATTCCCTGTCCGAACCTTCCGCCTCCGAGTGGTACTGGCCGACGGCAATGACATTACAGCAGGCAACGATCTCCTTTTCCCTGTTCTTCACGATCGAGTGGTCTTTCGGTATGAGGCGGACCCTGAGGTCGCGGGTTATCCTCTTTCCGGTGCGCCGCTCGTCGAACAGCTTCGGCGGCTCGGCGCCGGTCAGGGCGTTGACAACGAGGTTGTTTATGGCCGTGGTCCTCTGCACATTATTGACATCGTCGGGATGGATCAGTATGCTGAAATGCTTGAAGATCAATTCCCCGGGCTCGTAGCCGAGGTTGCGGATCGAATTGTTGATGTATATGAAGTAACCCTCGGCGTCCAGCTTGTATATGATGTCCGGAAGCATGTGGACAATCGCTTCAAAATTCCGATTCATGAGCCCCTCAGAAAAGCAAAATTTTCTAACTCGCAGCCGTGAAAGATCAGGTGAACAATCACAGCATTAACCCCCGCTAGAACCGACCCCCCAGTTTTTCGCGTCTTTAAAAAATAAGTATAAAAACGGCCCCCGCTACTGCTATTTGCATGACAGTATACCCATAAAGAGAACAGCCGGTCAACTAAATATCTTCATAAATTGATAATAATCATATTAATTTATGCATCCAGCCAATGGGGAAATGATGGTTTTTTATTACTTGAAAAGGTCAAGTTGCATATCATCGGAGCCGGTTTTTTTCCGTGGCTCCCTTTTACCGCGTTTCAGCAGAGCCTCTTCCAGGCGGTCTAAAAGCGGGCTCCGCTCCTGGTTCATTATCCTGCCCTTTACGGATCGTTTTTTCGCGTGGGTGATATACAGGTTGTTTATTGTCCTGGTGACACCGACATAGAACAGGCGAACCTCCTCTTCCATTTCGCGGCCTTCCTTCGCACCGAAAAGCTCGAAGGGTATAATTCCTTTCTCGCAGGCAGGTATGAAGACAGTGTCGAATTCAAGCCCCTTTGAAGCATGGATGGTCATGATCGAGACAGCCTCGGCCCGCTCATCCCTGTCGTCCGCACCCATGCGCAGGGAACCGGAACGGAAAAACTCATGGTACCCTCCCCCGAACGGCTCCGCGAAGGAAGTGAGGCGCATGATCGACTCTTCAGGCGCGTCCAGGACCACCATGACGAATTTCAGCACGTCCGCGACGCTGTCCCCCTTCTTGATCATGCCCCAGATGTCGCTTATGACACCGAGCGACAGCGATGTGTCTTTTCCCGTATAGAATATTTTCTTGAGCGATCTCACTGCCCGCCGGTACGGCTCCTGCCTGAGCATGGATTCGGTCCCGGCCGTCTGGTACGGGATGCCGTGGTTGCGGAACGCCTCGGTCAGGGCCTCGAACAGGAACGATGAACGGCACAGGACGGCAAAGTCCGAGAAGCCCCGGTTTTCCGCAGCCGCCTCGCCGTCGGATATGCCGCTCTCCATGGAAAAGCTGCGTACGCCGCCGATGGCCGCCTCGATGGTCGCCGCGATCCAGTCGGCTTCACTCCGGTCGGAGGGCATCTCCCGGATATGCACCTTTACATCGAGGTCCCGTCCTGCCGGTGCGCTCCCCTTCTTGAGTATCTGTCCCGCCGCGCGCATGACCGGGTCCGGGCACCGGAAGCTGCGGTCCAGGCGGATGACCTTCATGCCCGGGTACTCTTCGGCTATCCGTTCCATGAAGCGAGCGTCTGACCCGCGGAAGCCGTAGATCGCCTGGTCCGGGTCCCCGATCATGAAGAGGTTCGGGTTCCCGGGGCCGGCCAGGAGGGTAAGGAACTCGTACTGGACCGCGTTAATGTCCTGGAACTCGTCAACCAAAATCCACTGAAACCGCTCCCGGTACGACTGCAGCAGGTCAGCATGCCTTTTAAGCAAACCGGCCGGGACGGCAATGCAGTCGTCCAGGTCTATCGCGTTCATCGACCTCAGGGCTTCATCGTATTTTTTCAGTATATTCTTCACTTCGCCGGGGCTTGCGGTCCCCTGCTTGACGGCGCTGATGTCGCGTATAACTCCCGGCATCTTCTTTTCGTCTGCAACGAACTCCGCGAGAATCTCCCGGATATCGTCCTCATCGGCGATGAAAAAATCCCTCGTCCGGCCGGCCAGCTCGCTGTTTTCCCGGATGATGCCAAGCCCCAGCGCGTGGAAGGTTGATATCGTTATTCCGCCGGCCGGCATGAGGCGCTGTATGCGGGAGCGCATCTCGGCCGCGGCCTTGTTGGTGAACGTGACCGCGATAATCCGCTCCGTCGGCACGCCCGCGCTCCGCACCAGGTGAAGGATTCTGCGTGTCAGCACACCCGTCTTTCCGGTGCCGGGTCCGGCTATGACCATGCAGGGGCCTTCACCGTGCTCTATGCCCTCGCGCTGGCCATCGGTTAGGCTGAAGCCCCGGTCCCGCGCGGTTGGACCTTCAGGCAGATCGAAGAGAAGCCGGGGCGCGCCGGCAGATATCGCAGTGCCGCGCAGGTGCCTGAACTCATCAATGTCAAAGGTCAGCGACGACCCGGCGCGCGGAGGCGCCTGCCCTTCCGCCGGGGCAAACAGGCTGGTACCTGAGAAGGACTTGACCTCGCCTTCACGGAAGACCTTGATCCTGCCGAACTCGCCGTCATAACCTTCCTCAATGAAAACATCGCCGTTCCTGAGCCTGCGGACCGCTTCGGCGATGAGCTCACCTCCCGCGCGCCGGATCTCGTCAATCGGCGCCTCCAGGAGGATATAAAATTCAGATCCCAGGCCTCCGATCAGGCGTTGGTATTCCTTGCCCACCTTCACCGACTTACCGCTCTTCTGGTTCAGCAGCTCGGCAAGCAGGTCCGGCAGGGCGGTTATCGATCGGAATTCCCCTCCCGGACCGCCCGGCTCACGCCGGTCAGCCAGCTCCGCGACTCGGTACATCACTCCCTTGGTTACCGGACGCCCGCACACGGGACAGACACCGCCGTGCTTCACGGTCTCGAGCGGGTCCCATTTGACGCCGCATTTCCGATGGCCGTCGTGGTGGTATTTCCCCTCCTGGGGAAAGAACTCTATGGTACCAAGGAACCCGTTGCCGTCCCTGAGGCTCCTTAAGATGCCGTCATATCCTGGTTCCGTATCGAACCGGTTGGCCTCGCGCCCCAGCTTTTCCGGGGAATGCGCATCCGAGTTCGATACCAGACGGAACCGGTCGAGCATGCTGCAGGCGCGGTTCATCGGCGGATCGCTCGAAAGGCCGGTCTCCAGCGCGAATATGTAATCTGTCAGGTCGTCGTAGCATTCATCGATGGTGTCAAACCCCGATTTGGATCCGAGCACCGAGAACCAGGGCGTCCAGATATGACACGGGATCAGGTAGGAGCGGTCCGACGAATCGAGCACCATCTCGAGCAGAATTTT
>JAKJGD010000106.1 GCA_022704585.1 Spirochaetota bacterium
GGCGCTTGCGCCGCGAAATGCCGAGTATCTGCTCGACCATCTTCATGGCGCGCTCTGCCGATATTTTCAGAGTTTCCAGGTCGTCGTCTATCTCCTGCCGGGGGAAGAGGTCCCGCTTCTTGAGCTTGAATTCCAGGAGCGAGATGCTGCCGATAATGCCGCCGAGGATGTTATTGAAGTCATGGGCGATACCGCCGGCCAGGCTGCCGATGATCTCCATTTTCTGCGACTGGATGAGGCGCTGTTCGAGCCGCAGTTTTTCAGTCACGTCGCGGATGACGCCACGGATGCCTGTGACGCCGTCCCTGGAACGGACGATCGCGGCATTGTTCTCTCCGTGAAAGACGCTCCCGTCCTTGCACTTCAGCCGGTGGGTAAAAATGTTCACCGATGCGTTCTCTGACTTCCGGAACAGCACGCGCTTGAGCAAGATGAAGTCTTCATCATCCATGAGGGAGCTCATGGGGATTCCCCGCGCCAGATCGGCCGGTCCGTAACCGGTCAGGCGGATCCCCGCCTCGTTCAAAAATGTTATGTTGAGGCCGGTGTCCGTTTCATAGATAATGTCAGGCAGGAGCGTCATGAGCTCGCGGTATTTTTTCTCCGAGCGCTGGATATCCTCGCCCCTCTCCTGCAGATCGGAAATCATGTAGTTGAATTCCTGCGAAATATACCCTATCTCGTCCATCTCGTTCGCGACGATCCGGTGATCAAGGTTCCCCTTCTGTATCTCCCCGATGCCGTTCAGCAGGCCGCGCAGCGGGTTGATAAGGCTAATGGCCACCATGAAGCGGAGCATGATATAAACGATCATAATGATAACCATGGAAGTATAGAAACCGATCGACACGAAGTCATGGGTATAGCGCCGGTATTTCAGGTAAGGGAAGCCCGCCTGCACAATGGCCGGGCCGCTCCGTGCAGTGTAGAAGAGGCTGACCTTTTTGCCCTGCAGCTTGACATCATGGCGGGAGCCGGTCGCAGGCACTTCCGCGGAAAACATGTGAAACATGGGCTGGTTCCCGAGGAGGAAGCGCTCCCGCCCGGTCGTGACATCCCTGACTGTTATAAACTCCGCCTGGTCGCGGTACCGGGCGGCATAGTACTCGGCGTTATCATGCCCGGTTGCGACATCAAATGCGATCTGACTGACAATGCCCTCGAGGTTGCGGTAGTATGCCCGCTTGTAAGCGATGAAGGTAAACGACGAGGTGATGCTGATAGTGATGATGACAAGGAACAGTATGATGAGGCGGATCTTGTCCGAATATTTGAACCTGATTTTCGCGTATTCAAGATACGACCAGAGGGTGTAGAGAATTATAATGCTGTTATAAAACGTGAGAAAGGTGTTCGCGATATTATCGTCTATCCTGAAAATCTGCACCATAAAATAGGACACCGGCAATGCAAGAAGGCCGGTAATCACGCACAGGCTGATCCTGGTCAGGTAAGCCTTCAGCTCGCCCTTCAGCACGAAGGCTTTGTAAATTAAATTTTTCGCAATAATCGCGCTCTGGATCGTGAGCATCAGCACGATATACTTCCGGAGCGGGCTGTGCTTGAACTCGTACGTATCACCGATCGGATTGAAAACAAGATGAAGAGGCTTGCTCGATTCGATAATAAGCGCGTGAGTCATGTAAGCAAAAATTATAGCAAGCATTACTACGAATATGACGCGCATTTCGAGCTCGAATACCGGCTTGATATAATAATAGGAAAAGACGACCAGGCCGAGGTAGCCCAGCAGCGTGAAGCCGGAGTTGAGGAAGTAATAAATCGGGTACGCTGACGCAGGATGGAACAGGACATTCTGGAACAGGAGGCAGAGCTGCCAGACCATTACCATGAAAATGAACATCAACAGCGAAAACAGCTCCCTGTTCTTTTCCCCTTTTCCCAGAAAATAGAGGAACATAACAAGCAGCAGGACAAAAAGGAGCAGGTTATTAATTGATATAATGTTAAAAAGCCACACGTAAAACACCGGGTTGTGCAAGTTTTAAACAATATGGAGCTTCAGGCATGCATTGTCAATTATTTCATAACAGCAGAGGATATTTATAAGATTTACCGGGCGTTCGGCTGCGCAGGCATCACCCATCATCGTTTCTTATGCAGACCGGGCACGGATAAGCGCTTTTCCGTTACCGGGCCCGCAACGCCGAAACTATTCATGATACGCGCCTGTAAAATATTTGGTCCCGGCACAAGCACCCAGGTGAAGCTGGTATCGGATACCGGGACCCATTCACCGTCGTTGACCCTGACCTGGTACTCCTTGAAGTTGGGCGTATGGTTGTTGGGGCCGAATCCGTCAAGGTCAACAGCAAGCGGCCCCTTCCGATACGATTTTCTGTGCGGGAGGCAAACATCCACCCTGTTAAGATCGTGAAACAGCTTATTCGGCGGTACGACCTTACCGGATCGCAAAAAAGGCCATCTCCTGTCCCTCCGGTTGAACCGGTCGCGCACCAGATACAGTGTGTCCCAGATGCCGGTGGTTGTGCCCTTGCAGCAGGTGAAATAATCGTTCCGGCCCACGACGGCAACCTGGAAGGTATAATTGAGCCAGCCTCTGCCGATCGGTATCATTCGCCAGACGGCGCTGTCTTTTCTCACGATGGGCAGCTCGCTCAGCCCGTAGCGCCGGGCCCGCTCCCCGGCCCCGACAACGTAGACGATGTCTCTTCCCCTGTTTTTTATCCACTCGCGCCGTATTTCGTGGATGCCGAGCGGTATGCCGCTCCGTTCGACATGCATGTTCCACGTCGGATCCATGTACACCCACTTCCGGTACTGGTTGGACCATATATCGTTTCCGGCATGCTCTTCAGCGGTCGGTTTCCGGAGATAGACGTTGCGCGCCGTCCAACCGAGCGACACAGCGCACTCTATGAATACGGCCGACTGGTTGGTGCAGAGAAACGTGTGGCCCCTCCGGGCCCGCCTGAGTATTCGTACCGCGTCCCGCAGCTCGGCGTCACGGTAATTCAGTCCGTACGGGACCGCGCGGTACACCCATTCTGCAAGGAGGCACATCTTCTCGAACTCGGTTGTACCGGCGGAAACGTATTCGTCAAACTTGAATTCCCGTATGAACGATTCAATCGCCGGCTGCAGGGCAGATTCGTGGTAAAACAGGAGCGGTGATTCCTGGACATCGGGACCGACTGTCGGGCGGCCGGCGCCGCGAGAGACCGTTGCGAGCAAGATCAGCGCGACTGCGAGAGTGCAGAGATATCGTGTTGTACGGTATGTCATTCTTCTCAGGGAGGCCGGGTGCCGTGCGGTCATGCCGCACGCCCGTTGCCCCCGATCCTTTTTTATTCTTTCAGCTCCCGCGCACTGACGGTAATGGTGCCCGTCACGACATCGGCAATCCTTTTCTTATCGGCACTTGACCATCTCAGGACCCTGCTCCACTCCTTCTCGGCGAAAACGCGGGTATAATCGCGGGTGTCGTAGTCGCCCTCAAAGGTGACGAAATACCGGTTATGCCGGCCCGCAAACTGCTCACGCTCATGCCCGTAGTCACGGCCGACCCCGATATCTATCCACCCGGTCCCGGGGAGATAGGCCTGATTCCAGGTGTCCCTTCCTCCCTCCTGCTTTGACCCGTCGTCGAGCAGGATGCCTCCGGCTGCACGGGCAGGAAAACCCAGAAAGCGTGTAAGCGCGGCGAAACCGACCGTCTGGCCGAAAGCATCTCCTC
Source organism: Spirochaetota bacterium (assembly GCA_022704585.1). The sequence continues at coordinate 3,719 of JAKJGD010000106.1, forward strand.
TCCCGCGGGTTAAATATTCGCTCGCCCTGGCCCATCGATCGTCATAGATGGTGAAGCGTATCGTGTCGTTCACGTAATTCCGGAGCGCCAGGAGCTGTTCAAGGTATGAGTTCGCGGCGGCGACCTGTGACGCGCTGGTTTTGATGATATCGTTCGACACGTCGAAGGCGGAAGTTTCGCCGAGCGACGCGGCCCGCACCTCCGCCGGAACATCATCGCCCCTGAACCGGTAGTCCCTGTCGATGGTGAAGGCTGCGGCGGCAGTCATGATGTCGAACTTCATCACGGCGCTGACGCATCCCGTCGCGCGTTCCCACCGCACGCGGGCCCAGCGGTTCCCGAACCGGTCCGTGGTTATCTCGCGCTCCCTGGGCTCCAGCGATACCCGGCGGACGTTCTGAAGAGTGCGGTTGACCGGGTACGGCACCCAGAGGTCCGCGGTGAAGGGATTGGCGTTCTGCCCGCATACCGGGAAGGTTATCCTGGCCTGCCGGACCACCGGGTCAGCGACGACCAGGTTCCTGCTAACCAGCACGGCGAAGGGGCCGATCCGCAGCTGGCCGCCACGTTTTTCCATCTTGAACGCGTGAAGGCCGTCGCTAGCGATCGCGGCCGGCTCCGTGTCGATGAAGCGCATCTTTTTCACGACTCCACGCTGGGGATCGATGAGCAGAAGCCAGTGGGAGCCATAGGTGTCAAATTCGTTATAATATGCCGCGAGCATGCCCTGGTGATATGCAAGGTCACCGATCATGCCGTGGTACGACCCCATTTTTGTCACGGCCCAGGTATGACGGTTGAAAAGATACAGTGCGGATTCCTCGCCGCTCCTCATGGAAAATGCCAGGTAGTCCGGGGTGGCGGCCAGCCCGCGCATCTCCCCTTCAGGGATAATGGTGAGCCCGACATCACCCGACCTACGGCCGGACATCGTGAGCTTGCGGAAAAAATATTTCTTCGACCTGCTGGCAATCCAGATGGAATCGCCGTCACAGGTCAACGCCAGCGCGTCATGCCGGCCGATCCCCCAGATCGCCTGGATCTTCCCCGTGTCCTTTCGTATTGTAAAAATGGCGTCAGTTATGAGGTTGAAGTTCCTTACCAGGAGGTAAATGTAGTTTCCCTTTACGGCGAAATCTGCAATCTCGCCGGTCACCGGAGTAATCTTCACAGAGGAGAGGTCATCGTTAAAAAGGCGGGTGATGCAATTATCTCCGCAATCGGCCCATGCGAGCGCAGGGTCGGGCACCCTGACCTTTTTCTTATGCTTCGCGTGGGCCGTGCGGCTGTACCGTGCCTTGTACTGCCGGCCTTTTGAAGGTTTTGACTGAAGCCCGCCATGTGCCAGGAGGGCAGTCACCACGCAGCAGAATATGAATATTCGGGAATGACGCACCATGCTATCCTGTCCGGAATCCGCCCCGTTATTACTATAATCACTAACTGCCTTACATCTAACAACGGGCCGGGATTTACGTCAACACAATTGAGCAATCCGGCGCTATAGCGCCTCACGTTATTTTTTCCACTTCCCCGCCCCCGCCGCGAGTGCGGCAGGGATCGCCAGTACCATCGCCAGGACAAGGGTCCCCCGTATCCCCAGGAGCGGAAGAAACAGCGTCACGGTCAGCAGGGAACCGCCAATGGCGCCGAAATGGTCCATAGAATCAAGTACGGAGGCTGTCGCAAGGCTTTCGTTTTCATCTGTACGCGTAAAGAGCAGGGGAAACACAGCGCCGCAGAGGGCCGCGACCGCGACGAGCAGAACCCAGAACAGGGTGTCCGAGCCGAAAAGGCCCATGATGACCGCAGGCAGGCCGGGCTTACGGCGGCTCGCTGCATACGCGCCCAGCGCAAGGCCCAGCATGAAGAGCGCGTTAATAAGCGATATCCGGTAATATACGATGCCGTGCGAATTCTGGTAAACAAGTATCATGACCAGCATCGCCGATATGCTGATCATACCGGTCAGGTATATCACGATCCCGGACAAGAGCTGCCGGCGTCCATATCGCCTTCGCACGTCCCAGGCAGCGACCACGCTCAGCAGGAGTATGATCCCGGGTATGACAAAGCCGCCCCTGATCAGGCGGTAGAGCGCAGACTGTTCGCGGAACGCGGCCAGGATGATGTTCTTCCAGTAGGTCCCGGGCCTGAGGTCCCGGTTCTCCTTCACGGGCCGGGCGCGACTGTGCATCGCGTCATTGAAATATCCGAGCTGGCTCTTTTCAAAGAACGCGCGAAGCTCGTCCGCTGAATAGCGTTCGACAAGCTCGGGCTCGAACGGCCCGCCCTCGACCGGGAGCCTCCCGGCATAACGCCTGATCAGCGCATCCGCGTCCGCCGGCAGGATTCCGGGCGCGGCGCCGACGAGGTACATGGTTTCTCCCGATGCCGCCATGCCCGCGGGAAACTCGCCCTTGAATGCATGGTAAATGGAGGCGATGGAATCCCGCAGGTCGGCCGATAAATAGTTGCTGAACCCCCTGAGCGAGGTGATGAAAACGCCCCGTGCGGACAGGTGCTTTTTGCAGAGCGAGAAATACTCCCGCGTGTAAAACCTGTTGAGCATCAGGTTTTCCGGGGCCGGCGGTATGCTCACGATCAGGTCGAACCGCTCTGCGCTTCCCGACAGGAAATGCCGCACGTCCTCGCGCAACACCCTGAGCCGTGAGTAATCCGCTGCCGGATACAGCTTCTCACGGTACGGCGCCAAGGCGTCCCATAGTTGAGGATCAGGCTCGCAGTAGCTGATGCGCTCTATACCGGTCCCGAGCAGGTTGTGGAGCAGCGCGCCCGGCCCGGAGCCGAGCAGGAGCACCCGCTTCCCGTCGCCCCTGAATGCGTTTACCAGGTGAAACAGGCCGCGCGACTCGTACCGGTCCGGGAGCGTGTACATCAGCATGCCGTCCCCGCACACGCTCACCGTTCCGTCCGATGATTCCACGGACAGCGTCTGGTACTTCGTGCGCAGGCTCAGCTCGAGCTTCCCGGTATGGGTCCGGTCCCAGACGCAGCTGAATATCCGCTCTTCGATCCGTCCGGAAAAAAACGGGAGGGCGAGGATGACCAGGGCCAGGGGCAGGAGCCTCCTGGCGCGGAGCAGGCAGACGGCGGCGGCCGCGAACGACAGGAGAACCGCGGCGATCGCAAGCGGGTTCGCAAGCTCCACCAGGACGAACGAAAAAACCAGGCCCCCTGCGAAAGAACCGAGCGATTCGATGTAAAAGACGGCGCCGCCGGCGCGCTCCTTCATCTCCTCCGAGACGAGCACGACCAGGGGCGGG